>JANOCM010000498.1:0-2509 GCA_031412175.1 Alphaproteobacteria bacterium | reverse complement strand
TCGAGGAATAGGGGTGCGCCTCGCTGACCTGGCGGGCGGCGGCGGCAGCGAAACCGTCACCGGCTTCGCCCTCGATCATCGCAAGGTCGCGCCGGGCACGATCTTTGGTGCGTTCCGCGGTGCGCGGGTCAATGGCGAGGATTACATTCCCGCTGCCATCGCCGCCGGCGCCATCGCGGTGGTGACGCGAACGGGGGTGGCCGTCGATGGCGCGTTCGCCATCCATGCCGACGAGCCGCGCGCGGTGTTTGCAAGGCTGGCGGCGAAGTTCTTCGCGCCGTTCCCCGCCGTCACGGTGGCGGTGACCGGCACCAACGGCAAGACCTCGACGGCGGAACTGACGCGGCAGCTGTGGCACCAGGCCGGCCATGTTGCGGCGAGTATCGGCACGCTGGGAGTGACCACCGCAAGCGAACAGGTTTCGACCGGGCTGACGACCCCCGACGTGGTAACCTTCCTTGCCAATATGGCCGGGCTGCAGCGCGAAGGCATCACCCATGCTAGCTTCGAGGCGAGCAGCCACGGGCTGGACCAATATCGCACCGAAGGGCTACCGGTTGCCGCCGCCGCCTTCACCAATTTGTCGCGCGACCACCTCGATTATCATGGCGACATGGAGGCCTATTTCGCCGCCAAGCTGCGGCTGTTCACCGAAGTCGTCGACGGCGATGGCGCCGTGGTCGTCTGGGCCGATGATGGCAACTGGTCAGAGCGGGTGATCGCCGCGGCGCTGGCGCGGGGCCTGCGGCTGCTGACCGTCGGGGCGCAGGGCGACACGCTGCGGCTGGTGTCGCGCACGCCGACGCAGCTGGGCCAGACACTGGAAATCGTCGCCGATGGCACAATGCACAAGGTGCAGCTGCCGCTGATCGGCGCCTATCAGGCCGCCAATGCGCTCGTCGCTGCCGGGCTGGTCATCGCCACCGGTGGCGGGGTTGCTGCCACCCTGTCCAACCTCGCCCGCGTCCAGCCGGTGCGTGGCCGGCTCGAACGCGCCGTCATCGCGCGGTCTGGCGCCGCGGTCTATGTCGATTATGCCCATACGCCCGACGCGCTGGAGGCCGCTGCGGCGGCGCTGCGCCCGCATGTGAAGGGCCGGCTGATCCTCGTCTTCGGCGCCGGCGGCGACCGCGACCAGGGCAAGCGGCCGTTGATGGGCGCGACCGCCGTGCGCACCGCCGACAGCGTGATCGTCACCGACGACAATCCGCGCAGCGAGGATGCCGCCACGATCCGCCGCGCCATCATGGCGGCCGCGCCCGGTGCCGCCGAGATCGGCGACCGCCGCAGCGCGATTGCCGCTGCGATTGCCGACAGCGGCGCCGACGATATCGTGCTGATCGCCGGCAAGGGCCATGAACAGGGGCAGATCGTCGGCGACCGCGTGCTGCCCTTCGACGATGTCCAGGTCGCGCGGGAGTGCGCCGCATGACGCCGCTCTGGACCGCCGCAGAAATCGCCGCCGCCACCGGTGGCACTGCGCAGGGCGACTTCGGCGCCAATGGCGTCACCTTCGACAGTCGCGAAGTCATCGGCGGCGAACTGTTCGTCGCGCTGCGCGGGGAGGCAACCGACGGCCATCGCTTCCTGCGCCAGGCCATCGACCGCGGCGCTGCCGGGCTGCTGGTCTCCGAAGCCGTCGACCACCCGCACGTCCGCGTCGCCGACACTACAGCCGCGCTGTATGCGCTGGCGGCCGCGGCGCGCGACCGGGCGCTGGCGCTGCGCATCGGCGTCACCGGCTCGGTCGGCAAGACCGGGGTCAAGGAGGCGCTGCGGCTGGCGCTGTCGCGCTTTGCGCCAGATGCCGTCCATGCGTCGGTTAAAAGCTACAACAACCACACCGGCGTGCCGTTGAGCCTGGCGCGGATGCCGCGCGATACCCGCTTCGGCGTGTTCGAGATGGGCATGAACCACGCCGGCGAATTGACGGCACTGTCGGCGCTGGTGCGGCCCGAGATCGCCATTGTCACCTGGGTGGCCTCGGCGCATCGCGCGTTCTTCGCGACCGAGGAGCTGATCGCCGATGCCAAGGGCGAGATCTTTTCGGGGCTGCGGCCCGGCGGAACGGCGATCATTCCGTACGACAATGTCCACCGCGACCGGCTGATCGGCCATGCCCGCGACCATGCCGCCAATATCGTCACCTTCGGCCTCGATCCCGCCGCCGATGTCCACGCCGAAAGCTTTGTTCTCCACCCCGATTGTTCGTGCGTCACGGCGCGGATCGGGGAGCATCGGCTGATCTTCAAGATCGGCATGGCCGGGCGGCACTGGGTCAACAATGCGCTCGCCGTGCTGGCGGCGGTCCATGCCGCCGGCGGCGACCTGGCGCTGGCCGGTCTGGCGCTCGCCGAGCTTTCAGACTTGCCGGGGCGCGGCCAGCGCCTGCGGGTCGCGGCCAATGGCGGCCACGCCGTCGTCATCGATGAAAGCTACAACGCCAATCCGGCGTCGATGGCGGCATCGCTGGCGGTGCTCGGCGAAATCGCGCCGGCCCGCGCCGGCA
>JANOCM010000497.1:0-2051 GCA_031412175.1 Alphaproteobacteria bacterium | reverse complement strand
ATCGCCGAGAATGATTTCGCCAATCTCGGCGACACCTCGACCCTCGCCGATCCGTCGGTGGTCGATGCGCTCGTGGCGGGGCGGCTCAACCGATAGGGAGGATTACCTAGCGACAATATTTCGGTTGACGTATTGCGATTGCGTCGCAAGAACGCAGCGATTGATAATCAATCGCAGGTTCAAATGCGTTCCCAGTTGCGCTCCGCCGTTTTCCTTCTCGCCACCGCCGCGCTGCCGGCGCTCGCGGCTGCTGCCGATGCCGATGATGCCGCCGGGCTGATCACCGTCACCGCGCCGCGTGACCAGGGCTATGTCGTCCGCAACACCAGCACCGCGACGCGCACCGACACGCCGCTGCTCGATGTGCCGCAAAGCATCGACGTGCTGACCCGCGACCGGCTCGACGACCAGGCGCTGCTGTCGATCGGCGACGCGCTGCGCTATGTGCCCGGCGCGCTCAATGGCCAGGGTGAGGGCAACCGCGACCAGCCGACGCTGCGCGGCAACAGCTCGACATCGGCGTTCTTCGTCGACGGCATGCGCGACGACGTCCAGTACTACCGCGACTTCTACAACACCGAACGGCTCGAGGTGTTGAAGGGCCCCAACGCGATGATCTTTGGCCGCGGCGGCGGCGGCGGGGTCATCAACCGCGTGTCGAAGACGCCGCAAGCCGACAGCTTTGCCGGCGCCGATGCGTCGGTCGATACATTCGGCGCCTGGCGGATCGGCGCCGATCTCAACGCACCGCTGGCCGGCGGCATCAACGCGCGCCTCGCCGCGGTCTATGAAGACGGCGCCAACCATCGCCAGGTCTATGATCTCGAACGCTGGGGGGTGAACCCGACGATCGGCGTGGATCTCGGCGGCAAGGGCACGCTGATCCTCGGCTATGAACATGTCAGCGATCGCCGCGTCACGGATCGCGGCGTGCCGTCGCTCGCCGGCCGGCCGGTCACGGGCTATCGCGACACCTTCTTCGGCGATGCCGCCATTAACGACAGCGGCTTCAACGCCGATATCGGCTCGGTGGCGCTCGACTATGCGCTGACCGACCAGCTGACCTTGCGCAACCGCACCCGCTATGGCGACTACGACAAATTCTACGACAATGTGTTTCCGGCCTCGGCGGTGGTGGGCGGCCGGTTCGGCGTGTCCGCCTATCAGGATGCCACCCAGCGCGAGAATCTGTTCAGCCAGACCGACCTCGTCTGGACGGTCGCTACCGGCAGCATCGGCCATGTCATTCTCGCCGGTGTCGAGTTCGGCCGGCAGACGACACGTTCGCAGCGCATCAACGGCTTTTTCAGCGCCACGGCCAACACCACGACGATCAGCGTGCCGCTCGCCGATCCGTTCGTGGCGCCGCCGGTGTTCTTCCGCTCCGGCCCCGGCAATCGCTCGTCGCGCACCCGCGCCGACATCGCCGCCGGCTTCATCCAGGATCAGGTGTCGCTGGGCGATCATGTCGAGATCGTCGCCGGCCTCCGCTACGATCGCTTCAGCCTCGATTTCGATGACGTGCTGACCGGCGCCGCACTTGCCCGCACCGACAATCTCTGGTCGCCGCGGCTCGGGCTGATCTGGAAGCCGGTCGCCACCGCCTCGCTTTATGCCAGCTACAGCCGGTCGTACCTGCCGCAATCGGGCGACCAGTTCACCAGCCTCGACGCCAGCACCGCCGCGCTCGAACCCGAAAAGTTCGACAATCTCGAGCTTGGCGGCAAATGGGACGTGACACCGGCGGTCAACCTGACCGCCGCAATCTACCGCCTCGATCGCAGCAACACCCGCGCCCCCGGCGCCGTCGCCGGCACCATCGAGCTGACCGGCGAACAGCGCAGCAAGGGGCTGGAGCTGACCGCCAACGGCAAGCTGTTGCCCAACTGGCAGGCCAGCCTCGGCTTTGCGCTGCAGGATGCCGAGATCCGCCGCGGCACCACCGCCGCGCCGGCCGGGCGCAAGGTGCCGCTGGTACCGCGCACCCAGGCGTCGCTGTGGACGCGCTATGATGTCAGCGATCGCTTCGGCCTCGGGCTCGGCGTCGTCCA
>JANOCM010000496.1:0-3461 GCA_031412175.1 Alphaproteobacteria bacterium | reverse complement strand
GCAGCGCCGCGGCAATCACCGACACCAGCACGCCGACGGGGAAAATCTCGGCAAATGTCATCGGCATCCGGTACAGCGGGTTGGCGTAGCGCAGCTTGAAGGCCTCCATCTCGGCGATATAGTTCGCCAGCGCGGCACCGCTGACACCCTTGGCCTTTTCGGCGGCGATCAGCGCCTCGGCATATTGCGCGCCGAAATCCATGCCGGTGACGGCAAGCGCTGCTTCCCAGGCGAGCACATAGAAGAGGCCGGCGATCGTACTGATGGCAAGGCCCATGCCGAGCGCCGGCAGGAACTTGATCACTCCGCCGCCGGCCGTGTCGCGCTGCCGCTTGATGCCGACGAACACCAGGCTGAGCGCCACCAGCATCGTCGTATAGCCGATCAGCATCCCATAGGCTTCGGGCGGGTGGTCGGCGAGCGCGACGCTGATCGCATAGGTCGGGATGGCGATGATGATGCCGGCGACGAGGCCGTGGATCAGGATATTGCGCAGCATGGACGGTCCTTTCGGGTTGCGGCAGGCCCGCACAGGCAGCGCAGGTCGGTACCGGCGCGGCAATCGCCCGAACGGGTGATTTCACGGGAATCGCCCTGAAATCTCCCTCCCCCCTGCGGGGAGGGAGTTTACGGCAGCATCCCCAATTCCCGCGCCCGTGCAATCGCCTCCGTCCGGCGCCGCGCCCCCAGCTTGTCGTACAGCCGCGCCAGATGCGTTTTCACCGTGTTCGGCGCGATATCGAGCGCCCGCGCGATTTCCTTGTTCGACTGGCCGGCGGCGACGGCGTGCAGCACGTCGAGCTCCCGCGGGCTGATTCCCAAGGCCGCCTGCGCCTGGGGGTTGCCGGGATCGGGGCGATCGTGGCGGCCGAACAGCCGCGCCCCGGCGAACACCCCAAGCGCGAGGAACGCCACAGCGACGATCACCTGCGGCCAGGCGCCGGCATCGGCACGCACCAGCCGCTGGTATTCGAGCGCCTGCAGCCCGAGAGCGCCGCCGGCGATCACTCCGGCATAGATAAGGATGCGTTTCAGCACGGGGAAACATGAAGCATGAATGCGCGCGCGTTTCTAGCGCAGCACCACGCCGGCGATCGCCCGCCGCGTCGTCACCCAGACCCGGTCGTGCGCCGCGACATGGTCGAGAAACGCCGCCAGCGCGCCGATCCGCCCCGGCCGGCCGATGATGCGCAGATGCAGCCCCAGGCTCATCAGCCGCGGGTTGCCCGCCAGCCCTTCGGCATAGATCTGGTCGAAACTGTCGCGGGCGTAATCGAGCCAGGCGCGCGGCGTGTACGCCGGATCGTTCCACATCTTCATGTCGTTGGTGTCGAGCTGGTAGGGCACGATGGCGATCCGCCGGCCGGGGACGGTGGTGGTGTCGAGGAACGGCACATCGCCCGAATAATCGTCCATGTGGTATTCGTACCCCGCCTCGATCAGCAGCCGGCGGGTGTTGTCGGTGTGGAAGTATCGGCTCAGCCAGCCATAGGGCCGAGTGCCGGTGGTGGCTTCGATGCTGGCGGTGGCGCGGGCGATGAAATCGCGTTCGGCCGCTTCGTCCATCTTGAACTGGTGGACCCAGCGCCAGCCGTGGCTGACCGCCTCGTCGCCGCGGGCGCGGATGGCGGCGGCGATTTCGGGATGGTTTTCGAGGCTCATCGCCGCCACTGTCCAGCTCGCGGCAAAGCCATGCTTGTCAAGCAGCGCGACGATGCGCGGCGCGCCGGCCTTGATGCCGTAGAGGTAGTTGGATTCATTGCCGTAATTGCGGATCGGCGACTTGATGTGGATGCCCAGCTCGTCGACCGGCTCCATGCCGCGATCGCCGCGCGCGACGGTCATCTCGCTGCCTTCCTCGACATTGACGACGATCGACAGCGCCATGACCGCGCCGTTCGGCCAGTCGATGCGTTCGGGCTGCATGGGCGCTCTCCGGGATTTGTCCGGACAAGTTAGGCCGGGAAACGATATTCCCACAAGCGGGTCGGATGATCCTTGTAGATCGCATCGGCAAAGACGCTGAACCCGCAGCGCTGCGCCACCGCCTCGGAAGCGGTGTTGCGCGGATCGATCATCGCCACAGTGCGGGCGAAGCGCGCGGCGCCCCAGCCGAGCGCGCCCTGCACCGCCTCGCTGGCATAGCCCTGACCCTGCGCGGCGATCGTCAGGCTCCAGCCGATTTCGGGGTCGCCGTCGAACCCGGCAACGCCCGTCCGTTTCGCCTCGAGAAACCCGATGTCGCCGATGTATTCGCCCGTATCGCGCCGCCGCACGCACCAGAAACCGTAACCGAGCAGCGCCCAACTGCCGGCATAGCGCAACAACCGTGCCCAGCTGTCCTCCTCCGAAAAGGCCGCACCGCCGAGGAAGACGGTGACTCGTGCATCGCCCCACAGCGCTGCCATGTCGGCGAAATCGGCTTCGCCGTGGGGCGCCAATATGAGTCGATCGGTGGTGACGATCCGGGTCATGGCGTCGTCATAGATGCCGCCCCGGCTTCATGCTAGCGGAAGGCATGATCCGCGCCGCCCGCCCCGCCGACCTGCCGCTGCTGGCCGCGGTCGAGGTGTCGGCGGGGGAAAGCTTCCGCGGCACGCCGATGGCTTTTGCCGCCGATCATCCGCCGTCGCCGATCGAAGCGCTGGGGGCGGCGTTGGCGCAGGACAGCCTGTGGGTCGCGGTCGATGCCGATGATGCACCGGTGGGGTTCCTGTTAGGCGAGGCGGTCGACGGCTGGTTCCATATCCTCGAAGTGTCGGTGGCGGTACCGGCGCAGGGCCGCGGCCATGGCGCCGCGCTGCTGGCGGCGGTGGCGGCGGCGGCGCCGGGGCTCGGCTGCGATCGCCTGTCGTTGACCACAGATCGCGACATCGCCTTCAACGGCCCCTGGTACGCGCGCCACGGCTTTGTCGAGATCGCTGCCGCCGCGGCGCCCGACTGGCTGGCGGCGATCCCGTCCCGCGAAGCCGACAGCGGCCTCGATCCGGCGCGGCGCGCCATCATGGTGCGGTACCTGTGAGCGAGATCGCGGTACTCGGGCGCTGGCTGACGGGGCGGGGGCTGGCGCTGGTGCCGGGCAGCGGCCTCTTCCGGCTGTCGGGGGGCATCGCCAACCGCAACGAGCGCATCGAGCTTACCACCGGCCCCGCCGTGCTGCGGCGGCCGCCGCCGGGGGTGCTGGCGGCGGGAGCCAGCGACATGGCGCGCGAATGGCGGGTGGTGTCGGCGCTGGCGCCGCACCTCCCGATCGTGCCGCGCGGGCTGGCATTCTGCGATGATCCGGCGGTGCTCGGCACGCCGTTCCTGCTGCTCGAATATCGCCCCGGCATCGCCATCGGTGGCACGCTGCCGCCGGGCGCCGGCGCGCGGCTGATCGATGCGACGCTCGGCCAGATGGTCGCGCTACACAACGTCGATCCCGATGCCGTCGGCCTCGGCGACCTCGGCAAACCCGACGG
>JANOCM010000495.1:0-2798 GCA_031412175.1 Alphaproteobacteria bacterium | reverse complement strand
GGGCATCGATTCATCGACACGCCCGGCCATGGCGCGCATGTACGCCGGCGGGATGGTGGCGGTGACGACGGGGCGATCGGGCGTGCCCGAAGCGACGGCGGTGGTCATGTCGGCAGCGCCGAACAACAGGCCGATGTCGCTCGGGTTGATCGGGCTGGCCTCGATCCGGACGAGGATTTCGCCGGGGCCGGGGGTCGGCATTTCGACCTCGGCGAGCGAGAGTTCGAGCGTGCCGGTCGATTTCACGAGGGTGCGGAGCTGGAGCATGGTGGGTCCTTCCTGTTTCCGCTCCCTTCAGGGGAGAGGTCGGACTCGGGCTTTGCCCGAGCCGGGTGAGGGTTCTTTGGTATCGGCGCTGGTCATCACCCTCACCCGCCGCGCTGGCGCGCGAGTCGCCTCTCCCGCAAGCGGGAGAGGAAGTTTACAGCCCCGGCAGCTTGAATCCCGGCGGCAGCGGCATTCCGGCCGTCAGCTTGTTCATCTCGGCGCTGCCGACCTGATCGGCCTTGGCCTTGGCGTCGTTGAACGCTGCAACCACAAGGTCTTCGAGCATTTCCTTCGAATCCACCGTCAGCAGCGACGGGTCGATCGTCATGCCGATGATGCGGCCACGCGCGGTGGCGCGGACCTTGACGAGGCCGCCGCCGCTGGCGCCTTCGACTTCGAGCAGGTCGAGCTGCGCCTGCGCCTTGGCCATCTGTTCCTGGACGCTTTGCGCGGCCTTCATCAATTCATCGAGACTGGGCATTGGCGCTCCTTTGCGGGCTGGGTTCGACGCCGATCAGCTCGGCATCGGGAAATTCGGCGATCAGCGCGGCGACCAGCGGATCGGCGCCGGCGGCAGCGAGGCGCGCCGCGTCGGCGGCGAGCGCCGCCTCGTGGAGCGTTGCCGCGCCGCCTTCGGTGACGAAATTGACGTGCCAGTCCTGCCCCGTCCATTCCGACAGGCGGCGGCCGATGACGGCGAGCTGGTCCTTCGACTGGCGCTTGTCATGCGCCAGTACGAGCGTTGGCGGCATGGATTCGGGTGCAAGTTCAACGAGGCGGAGTTCATCGCTGAGCATATGCGCGAGGCGCGGTTCGGTGCGTTCGCGGAACAGCGTGACGATGGCTTCAAAGCTGGTGGGTCGTGGCGGGGCGTGCGCGGGCCGTTCCGGTTCGGGCGGCGCAGTGGCCGTGGGCCCATGTGTGGCGGGAATTTGCGCGGACTCCCCCACCCCCGGCCCCTCCCGCAGGCGGGAGGGGAGTTGCGGCGCGTCACCGCCCTCCAGGATGCGTTTCACCAGATCGGCGGGATCGGGCAGTTCGGCGGCGTGGATGAGCCGCAGCAACGCCATTTCGGCGGCCTGCAATGGTACCGGCGCCGCCTGCACCTCGGCAAGGCCCTTGAGCAGCAGCTGCCACAGCCGGTGCAGCGCCGGAAAGCTCAGCCGCTGTGCCCAGTCGGCGAACTGCGCGCGTTCCTCGACGCTCAGCGCCGGGTCGTCGGCCGGTGCCAGCCGCGCGCGCGTGACGGCATGGACGAGTTCAAGCAGCTCGCGCACCAGCATTTCGGGGTCGAGCCCCAGGTCATATTGCTCCGCCACCGCCGCAAGCGCCCCCGGCGCATCGCCGGCGAGGACCAGCCCGAACAGCCGCCGCACCGCGCCGCGATCGGCAAGGCCGAGCATCTCGCGGATTTCCTGCGCGGTCACCGTGCCGCCACTGTGCGCGATCGCCTGGTCGAGCACCGACAGGCCGTCGCGCACCGATCCTTCGGCGGCGCGGGCGATCAGTGCCAGCGCTTCGGGCTCGGCGTGCGCGCCCTCGGCCGCGACGATGCCGGCAAAATGCGTGACCAGGGTTTCGGCCGGCACACGGCGCAGGTCGAACCGCTGGCAGCGCGACAGCACCGTCACCGGGACCTTGTTGACCTCGGTGGTGGCGAAAATGAACTTCACATGCGGCGGCGGTTCCTCGAGCGTCTTCAACAGCGCGTTGAAGGCGTTCTTGGTCAGCATATGGACTTCGTCGACGATGTAGATCTTGTAGCGCGCCGACACGCTCGCATAGCGCACCGCCTCGATGATCTCGCGGACATCGTCGACGCCGGTGTTCGACGCGGCGTCCATCTCGACGACGTCCATGTGGCGACCGGCGGCGATCGCGACGCACGGTTCGCAGACGCCGCACGGGCTGATCGTCGGGCCGCCCTGACCATCGGGGCCGATGCAATTCAAGGCCTTGGCGATAATCCGCGCGGTCGAGGTCTTGCCGACGCCGCGCACGCCGGTCAGCAGCCAGGCCTGCGCCAGCCGGCCGCGGGCGATGGCGTTGCCGAGCGTGCGCACCATCGCTTCCTGCCCGAGCAAGGTGTCGAAGCTGGCGGGGCGATATTTGCGAGCAAGGACGCGATAGCCGGCGTCGTCGGCCGGTGCGGTTGGCGGCGGCGGCTCCATGCCGGGGAAGGCGATTTCATCTGCATCGGACATCGCAGGCGTTCTAGCCGGTTGGCGTGGCGGCGGCGAGGGGAAGTTGTGGGGCTTTTTGAAGAAGCAAGGGCTTGGGCAAAGCCCAAGCTGTCGTCAGACGGGTTCGGCCGCCGAAGGGGCGACCGCCCCGCTGGCCGCGCTTGCGCGAGTCTCGATGCTGCGCTGCGCGCTGCATCTCGCCGCGCGGCGCGGTGGGAGCCGGGAACGACCCAGTGCGGATTCGTTGCGGCTGCTTCCTTCCGGACCTGACCGGGTTGGCGAAGACACTGCCCGCCCGACTCCCGCAGGCCATATGGGGGATTGCCGCGAACAGGGCAAGGGGAGGTT
>JANOCM010000494.1:0-13638 GCA_031412175.1 Alphaproteobacteria bacterium | reverse complement strand
GGGCGCCGCCATGACGCGGAGCATTTCGGCGGCGCGATACCAGCGGATGCGCGCCAGGATGCTGACGCCGCGCAGCCGGTTGGCGATGCCGCCGATTCGGTCAGATGTCAGCAGTTTGAGGGCTTCGGCCGGCACCGATGCAACCAGCGCCGCGGCGCGTGCGCGCCAGCGCCAAGGGTGATCGGCCGCCGCATTCCAGTCGTGCTGGATATGGCGCTGCCATTTTGCCGCCAGCGCCGCGAACGCCGGGCGGGCCGGGTGAAAGACCAGCATTGCCGGCACATAGCGGGTGGTGAAGCCGGCGGCATGCGCACGCTGTCCCCAGTCGAGATCCTCGGCGCGGTCGATGCCGGCGAAGGGCCCGACGAGGCCGTGGACGCGGCGCGCCATGGCGAGATTGGCAGTGACCGAAAAATGCCGTTCGGCGATGTACATGCGCTGGCGGAACCCGAACACCGCTTCATAGGCCTCGATTCCGGTCAGCCGCTTGGGATCGCCGAAATCGATGCGGATGTCCCCGCCGACGACAGCGCTTTCGGGCGCGGCTTCGACAGCGTCGATGGCGGCCTGCAGCCAGCCTGGGGCGGCGCGGCAATCGGCATCGATGAAGGCCACGATCGGCGCCGCGGCAGCGGCGATACCGCGGTTGCGCGCCGGGCCGGGGCCGGGGACGGGTTCATGGAGCAGTCGCACGCCCGGAAACGCGTCGGTAACCGGTGCTATCGGCAGCCGCGAGCCATTGTCGACGACGATGATCTCGAGCGTGCCGCTGTCGATCTGCTGGGCGACGACCGAAGCAAGGCAGCGGCGCAGCGCCTCTGGCGTGTTGAGATGCGGAATGATGACCGAAACGCGCGGAACCGGGATGCCGGCAGCGGGCGCGATCATGTCGTCCTGGTGCCCGGATTCGGTCATGGTGCGATGCAATACCGATGCCTGCCGCCAATGCCAATCGCCAACCGCGCAGGTTTCAAATCAGCGGCGCCAGCGTCGCCGGATCGGGGCGGAAGGCGGCATCGGGGTGCGTCTGCACCAGCGTGCGCAGCGAGGCCTTGTCTTTTTCCCACCAGCGCGATGCCTCGATCGCGGCGATGGTCGCTGCATCGAAGCGGCTGCGCAATTGCCTCGCCGGCTGGCCGGTCATGATCGCATAGGCCGGCACGTCGCGGGTGACGACAGCACCGGCGCCGATGATGGCGCCGCGGCCGATCGCCTTGCACCCCGGCGTGATGGTGGCGTTGTGGCTGATCCAGACATCGTCGCCGATCTCCAGCCAGGCCGGATCGAGCTGGTCGCTGGCGACAACGCCGAATTTCGCCTCGTACAGATAGGGGTGGGTGGTCAGCGCCGCGATCGGATGGTTCGAATCGAGAATACGCGCGGTTTTCGCAATCGAACAGTAGCGGCCGATGCGGGTGCGTCGCGGCACCCGCCAGGGATCGAAACAGCCATAGCTGTACAGCCCGACCTCGACCCCCCAGCGTGCCGCGAAATGCCGGCGCAGTTCGAGGCTTTCATATTCGTCGCGCAGCAGCCAGCGAATGCGCAATTTCTCGATCAGGCCGCGCATCGGCACCCCGGCCTGTGCAACACGGTCAGGCTGTCATCCGCGCCATTGCCGCCGACATCAGCAGCAACGACGACACACCGGGGTAACGGAAGCGGAAGCGCGCTTCGTTGCCGGCTTCCTGCAGCTCGAGCAGGTCGTTGGCGTTGGCAAAGCGCTTGAGATCGCGCTCGATGATTGTCGGCATGCTGTTGCCGCCGAGTTCGGTATAGACATCGTCGACGGTGAAATAGCCGTCGGCCGAGCTGCCGGCGCGGGCGGCGGCGATCAGCAGCGGCCATTGCGCGCGCGCTTCGTCGCGGCCGAGGCTGGCCTGGACACGGCGCGGCAACGAGGCATTCCAGTCGGTCAGCACGCGTTCGACCGCGGTGCGGCCGTTGGTTTCGTTGACCGTCGAATGCTTTTCCGCAAGCGCCGCCAGCCCGGCCTGGTGCGCGAGCAACCGTACCAAATAGGGCGAACCGCCGGCCATGGCGGTGATCATCTGCACGGCTTCGTCGCTGTAGTTGATGTCGGCGGCGACTTCGCCGATCGCAATGACGTCGCGGACTTCGCTGACCGACAGCGGCCGCATAGGCAGGCCGACGATATTCCGGCGGATCGACGGCGCATAGCCGATCAGCTCGTCGAGGTTCTGGGCGACGCCGGTCAGCACCAGCTGGACGCGCGCGGCACGGTCGGAAAGGTTCTTGATCAGCTCGGCGACATCGCGGCGGAACGAGGCATCGAGAACGCGATCATATTCGTCGAGGATGATGATGACACGCGTGCCGGTGACATCGGCGAACAGGTCGGCGAGTTCGCGCGGGCCGAAATGTTCCTCGAGCATCACGTCGAAATTGTCGCCGCGTTCGGCTTCAGGCGAATTCGGCAGCACCGACTTGTGGTAAAGCCGCGGGATGCGCGCCGCGAAGGACCGGAACATCGCATCGAACTGCGCCTCGGTGCCGCAACTGCCGTACAGCACGAGATAGCGCGCCTCGCGGGCGGTTTCGGCAAAGACGTGGGCAAGGCTGGTCTTGCCGATACCGCGCTCGCCATAGATGACGACATGGACGCGCTGCTGTTCGATGCTGGCGATAAGCTGCGCTAGCGCATCGTGGCGGCCGGCAAAGCTTTCGCGGCCGATGACCGGCTGCGAGGCGCCGAGTGCGTCGCGCAGCGCCAGCTTGCGGCGGGCGAGATTCGATTCGGCATCACCGGGTTCGACATCGTCGGAGGCGGAGGCCGAAAAGCGCGGCAGTGCGATCGGCCGCGGGGTCGGCGCCGGTTCGCGCCACAGGCTGTCGAGAAACGCCGGGCGGGTTTCGGTGCTGACCCGCGGGACGGGGGCCGCCGATGGTGCCATCGTCGTTTCCGACGTATCGGTCATGGCGATGGTATCGACGGCGGATTCGGCGCTGTTGTCCGGCATCGCATCGGCACCGGCGCGCTCGGCACGTGACCAGCGTTTCCAGATCATCGGTTCACTCACTCTCACAAGGCTCGCAATCGGACCTGCTCTATACAACATGCGCCTTCATTGTCAGGCGCTTTTCTGTACATGCTGCTATGCAGCGAAAATATCTCTTACGCTTTACGGCAGAAGCCCTGCCAAGGTTGCCGAGCCGGTTGTGTCGGTGTAGCAGCGACCAAATTGCCGAGCGGGAGTAGTGGGCGGATGTCGTTTCGGAACAAGGCGTGGGCGGGTGTAACCGTTGCCGCGATGCTGGGCGCCGCAGCCACGGCCGACGCGCAGATCACCCAGAATCCGGTGAGTGTGGCCGGCGATGATATTCCGATCGAGAATGGCGCGCTGTCGATCCTGGGCAGCGTGGTCGGCGGCCTGCGCATCGATGGCCGGCTGAGCACGCTTTATGATTCCAATATCTTCCGCATCGGCGAGGGCTTTCCCGGGCAAACCCGCGAAAAGGCCGATTTCCGGTTCTCGCCAGCCGCTACTCTGTCCTATGGCACAGCGGTCGGCCGCCAGGATGTGTACCTGTCCGGCACGCTCGGCCGCGATTTCTATGCGCGCAACAGCGACCGCAACCGCAATTATTACAGTGCCAACGGCGGCGTGAACTGGCGACTGGGCAGCCGCTGCTCGGGCGATCTCAGCGCCACCTATTCGAACCGGCAGCAGTTGTTTTCCGAACAGTCGCTGGCCAGCCCGAACGTCCAGGAATCGGTCAGCTTCGGCGGCAGCGCCAATTGCCGTACGGCCACCGGCCTCGGTTTCGGCGGCGCCATCCGGCACAACACCAGTCGCAACGACAGCATCGATCGCCAGCAGTTCGACACCGACAGCACCAGCTTTTCGCCGCAGATCAGCTATGGCACGCCGGTGCTGGGCCAGTTCTCGCTCTCTGGCAGCCTGACACAGGTGACCTATCCCGAGCGGCTGGTGTTCACGTCGCCGACCGCCCGGGAAAAGGACGGCGTCGAAATTCTGTCGGGGCGCTTTGGCTACCAGCGCGGCCTCGGTGGCCGGCTGTCGACCAATTTCGGTGTGAGCTATTATGATGTGAAGCCGCAACCGCGCGACATCCTGATCCCGGTGGCGCTGGCCCCCGGGGTAACGGTGCTGGTGCCGCAATCGCGGCAGACGAATTCGAACCTCGGCTTCGATGCCGGCATCAGCTACAATTCCGGCAGCCGACTGACTGCCGAGCTCACGGCGCGCAAATCGGCGCAGGCCAGCCTCAACGTCGGCGCCCAATACCAGGTCATTCAGGCGATTGCCGGCACGGTTGGCTATCGCATCAATCGCGCCATGAATTTCAGCACCGGGCTGAGCTATACCCAGCGCGACTATCGCAACAGCTTCATCAGCGTCGAGGAACCCGAACGCCGCGTCCAGGACAAGATCTCGCGCGTTTTTGCCGGAGTGGCATACACGCCTTCCAGCCTTTATTCGGTGTCGGGTGAACTTTCTTATCAGGATCGTAAGTCGAATCCTGATACCTATTCGTATAATTCGGTGGCGGCCATCCTGCGGCTGCGTGTTGGTTTTGGAGGGCGCGGGTAATGCAATCAGGGGCAATGCGGTTGGCCGCGATCTGGCGGATGCTGCTGGCGTTGCTGCTGCTCGGCAGCGGCACGGCGATGGCGCAGTCGTCTGACCCTGGCTATGTGCTGGGGCCCGACGACACTGTGCAGGTGATTGTCTATGGCCAGTCGGAATTCAACATCACGACGCGCGTGAAGTCCGATGGCACCATCGTCATGCCGCTGATCGGCATCGTCAAGGCGTCGGGCCTGACCAACATCGGGCTGGCACGTGAAGTCACCAGCAAGCTGACCAATGGCGGCTTCCTCAAGGATCCGATCGTCAACGTCGAGATCGGCGCCTATGTCAGCAAGACCGTCAATGTCGCCGGCAAGGTTGCGACACCCGGTGTGTTTCCGCTCGATCGCCCCTATCGTGCGCTCGAAGTGCTGCTCAAGGCCGGCTGGATCCGCGAAAACGGTGCCGCCTATGTCTATCTGCGCCGTCAGGGCAGCCCCGAAATCCGGCTCGAGTCCGAAGGCCTGGTGCGCGGTGAGCCCGACAAGGATCCGTTGCTGCGCCCCGGCGACACGCTGTATGTGCCCGAGGCCGACCAGTTCTTCCTGACCGGCCAGGTCAACCGGCCCGGTGCGCTGCCGGTGTTGCCGGGGATGACCATCCGCCAGGCGCTGGCGCTGGCGGGTGGCGTGACGGCGACAGGATCGAGCAACAAGGTCGGCCTAATTCGGGGTAATGCCAAGGAGATCGATGTCGACCTGACGCAGACTGTCCAGAAAAATGACGTAATCATCGTCAAGGAACGGTTGTTCTGATGTCGCTCTTCCCGGCTTGCAAGGACGCTCACCGATGAGTCTCGCCCAATTCCTGCGCATCCTGATCGCGCGGCGCTGGATCATCTTCACGACGCTGATCACCTGCGTGGTCGTCGCGCTGGGCGTGGCGAGCACGTTGCCCGAGCGCTATCCGGCGCGGGCGCGCGTGCTGCTCGACATCGTCAAGCCCGACCCGGTGACCGGCGAAATGATCGGACCCGGCGCGGCGCGCGGCTATGTCAGCACCCAGATCGAGCTGATTCAGGACTACCGCATCGCCGGCGATGTCGTCGACAAACTCGGCTGGGCACAGAACCCCGGGCTGATCGCCGCCTGGCAGGCCGACACCGGTGGCACGGTCGATTTCCGGCGTTGGGGTGCGCAGCGCATCATCAGCGGCACCGAGGTCAATCTGATCTCCGGTTCGAACATCCTCGAGATCACCTATCAGTCGCCCGACCCGGAATTGTCGAAGCAGGTGGTGACGCTGTTGCGCGAATCGTACATCGACAACAGCCTGAAATTCAAGACCGATACCGCCGGGCGCACCGCCGACTGGTATCGTGAGCAGTCCGACAAGGCGCAGGCGAGCCTCGCCCAGGCCGAAGCGGTCAAGACCAAGTTCGAACGCGAAAACAATATCGTCGTCGGTCCGAACGGCGAATCGGAACAGTCGCGGCTGATCAGCTTGCAGACGGCGCTGATGCAGGCACGCGGCGGGGCGACCCAGCAGGAAGCTATGCAGGGCGCGTCGGTCACCACCGGGGTCGTCGACCAGTTGAAGGTCCAGCTGGCAACGCTCAACGACCAGATCGAGCAGGCCGGCGAAAAGCTCGGCCTCGAGCACCCGACCTACAAGGCGATGATCTCGCGCCGCAACCTGCTCAACCGCGAGATTTCGCGCGAGACATCGGTGCAGAACAGCAATCGCGCGGCAATCGGTTCGGCCGGGCAGCGCACGGTGGCCGCACTCGAACGCGATTATGAGGCACAGCGCGTCAAGGTCATGGGCATGAAGGACAAGTTCGACCAGCTTGCCCAGCTGCAACGTGATGTCGAGCTGCGCCGCTCCCAGTATGAAAAGGCTGCGGCACGGACCGCCGACCTTAAGCTGGCGTCGAATGTTTCGGAAAGCGGCCTCGTCGTCCTCGGCGATGCCATCGGCACGTCGGTGCCGTCGTTCCCGAACTGGCCGCAGGTCTGGGGCCTGTCGATCGCGTTCGGCCTTGGGCTCGGCCTCGTGCTGGCGGTGTTCACCGAAATGCTCAAGCGCCGCATCCGCGGGACCGACGATCTGGGCTTTGCCTCGAAATCGCCGGTGCTCGCGGTGGTCGCCGATGTCGCGCCATCGCCGTGGCGCGACCGTATCACCCGCCTGCTGTCGCGGCGGCGCCGGCCGGTTGATGCCGGCTGGCAGCCGGCACAGTGACTGGGCAAGGGAACAGTATCTCCATGGATTCGACCCCGCTTGCCGATGTTGCGGCAAACCGTATCGACGACGGCCGCACCGCCTTCGACGCCCCCATCCGCGACGCGCTGTTGCGCCTTGGCTATCTGTCGGAAGACCAGACGGCGCGCGTCGCGGGCCACCAGGCCGAACGCGGGCTGGATTTCGACCAGGCAGCCCTGGAACTCGGCTTCATCACCACCGAAGAACTCGATCGCGCCCGCGAACAGCTGATCAGCAGCCTGGCGCTGCAGGATACGAATCGCCGCGATGTCTCGGATGAACTGATCGTGGTCAACGACCCGTCGTGCCTGCGATCGGAATCGATCCGGCTGCTGCGCACCCAGATCATCGCCCAGCACATCCGTGCCGGGCGCCGCGGGCTGGCGTTCGTATCGCCGGTCGATGGCGCCGGGTGCAGCTATCTTGCTGCCAACCTCGCCGCGTCGCTGTCGCAGGTCGGCACCAAGACGCTGATCGTCGATGCCAACATGCGCTCGCCGCGGCTCGACCAGATTTTCGGCCTCGATGCCAATGCGCCGGGGCTGTCGAGCTTCCTGTCGCTCCAGGTGGCGCGGCCGGAACGCGTCGTCCATGCCAATGTGCTGCCCAATTTGTCGGTGATCACCGCCGGGCCGCCAGTGGCGCGGCCGCAGGAGCTGCTGTCGGGCAGCCGCTTCCGCGATGGCACCAACACGCTGCTGCGCGAATACGACCTCGTCATTTTCGACACGCCCGCCACCAACGCCAACGCCGATGCGCTGACGGTCGGCGCCGCGGCCGGTTATGCGCTCGTCGTCGCCCGCCGCAATTTCAGCTTCTTCAACGATGTGTCGACGCTGGTCAGCCAGTTGGCATCGGCGCGCTGCCCGGTGATCGGCTCGGTTCTCAACGAGTTTTGATCATGGCGACAGCGGCATCCACGCTCCGCCCGCAATGGCAGGCCCTGGTACTGCGCCACTGGCCAGTCTTCCTCGGCATCCTCCTGATGGCGATCCCGACCTTGGTGTCGGTCGCCCGCGGGCCCTGGTCGATGGAATCGGGCGTGCATGGCCCGATCGTCGTCGCCACCGGGCTGTGGCTGATCTTTCGCCGCATGACCGAGATCAAGCGCGACATGGTGCCGGGCGGCGTGGTGCCGACAGTCGCCGCACTGGCCGTGGCGATCCCGGCCTATGCCTTTGGCCGCGCCTATGATTTCACCAGCATCGAGGTGGCGGCGCTGCTGCTCGCGCTGCTCGGCGTGGCCTATGCCTATGTCGGCGGGCGCGTTGTGCGCGCGATGTGGTTCCCGATCTTCTACCTCGGCTTTGTTATCCCTATCCCGGGCTGGGTGCTCGACCAGGTTACCCAGCCGCTGAAGCTGTTCGTGTCGCTGGTGGTGACCTGGACGCTGACCCAGTTCGGCTATCCCATCGGCAACAGCGGCGTCACCATCTATGTCGCCAGCTACCAGCTGCTCGTCGAAGACGCCTGCGCCGGGCTCAATTCGCTGGTCAGCCTGTCGGCGATCGGGCTGTTCTATATCTACATGCTGCGCGGCAGCAACTGGCGCTATTCGATGCTGCTGCTGGCGCTGGTGGTGCCGATTGCCATTGCTGCCAACATCATCCGCGTCGCCGCGCTTGTGTTGATCACCTATCATTTCGGCGATGCAGCGGCACAGGGTTACCTGCACAAGTTCGCCGGGATGGTGACCTTCACCTCGGCGCTGCTGTTCATCTTCCTCGTCGACAAGCTGCTGACGCCGCTGCGCGATGCGCTGGCCTCGCCGGAGGATGACCGATGAACCGCCGTGACATGCTGCTGGGCGGCGGGTTGATCGCCGCGGCCGGCGCCGCAGCCGTGCTGACACCGCGCAACCGGCTGGTGCTGCTTGAAAACCGCAAGCTCGAGGACATTGTCCCGGAAAAGATCGCGGGCTGGACCACAGCGCCGTCGAACGCATTCGTGCTGCCCAAGTCGCCAGGCAGCCTGTCCGACCGCCTGTACAGCCAGACGCTGGCGCGGCTCTATGTTTCGGACGAGCACCCACCGGTTATGCTGGTCATCGCCTATGGCGCAGTGCAAAATGACCTGCTGCAGCTGCATCGCCCGGAAACCTGCTATTCGGCGGTCGGCTATGTCATCTCGGGGTCGCAAACCGTCGACGTCGCGCTGGGGCCCAAGACCGAACTGCCGGTGCGCGAGTTGAGCGCGACGACTGATACCCGTGCCGAGCAGATCTGTTACTGGACGCGGATCGGCGACGACCTGCCGACCGATGGGTCATCACAGCGCTGGGTAAAATTGCGCCAGCAGATGCGCGGTTATCTCTCCGATGGCGTGCTCGTTCGAATGTCGACGGTCGGTGATGCAACACCCGAGCTGTTCGGTCAGTTGCGCGAATTCGCCGCGAGCATGGTCGCTGCGATGCGCCCGGCCGATCGCCAGGTGCTGATCGGGCGACCACTGGCGGCCGCGCTGACGTGACCGGCAGCGCGGCCAGCCGGATTGCGACGCCGCGGCTGCGATCAGTCGATGACGCTGAACGTGCAGCGGCGCGTTCAGTCAATGATGCTGAACGTGCCGTGGTGCGTCCAGTCGATGATGCTGAACGTGCCGTGGCGCGTTCAGTCGTTGGCGCTGCTGAACGGTTGCAGGACGATCCAGATGAATGCCAGCGTGGCGATGCCCGTGGCAATGGCGCCGGCGTGATAGGCGATCATGTCGAGCTTCAGGGCTTCGTTGCCAAGATAATTGGTGACGGCGCAGCCGACGGCGGCGACCAGATATTGCCACAGATGATCGCGCGCTGCGCCTTGCGACCGCTGCAGGAACAGCACGATCAGACCGGCGAAGATGATGATGGTAATCCAGTCGTACGGCGTTTCCATGCGGTTTTCCCCAACCCTTCGGTCGCTCGTATAGCAATTACCGGCAGCCGCGCTACTCCCATTGCGTCATATTCGGCCGAAGTCTTTCCGGCGATTGAGCGATGAACGATATCCGTCTCGACCAGCGGCCACCGGTAACCACCCAGTCCGACAAACCCGGCGTGCCGCTCGACCTTGCGGTCTTCTTCGTCCGCCTGCTCGAATTCGCGACCGTCATCATCAGTGGCGCCATCGCCACGGCGCTGGTCCGCGACACGCTGACCCCCGATTCCGCCGGGCTGTATTCGCGCGTCGTCGTGGTGGCGGCGATCGCCTATGGCGTCCTTGGTGAAAGCCTCGGCTGCTACGATGTCGATGCGCAATTCTCGTTGCGCCGCGCCTGGCAACGGGTGGCAACCAGCTGGGTGACGGTGGCGTTGTTCATGATCACCCTCGGCTTCCTGCTCAAATCGTCGGACGTGGTGTCGCGCGGCTGGGCGCTGGGCTGGTTTGCCGGCGGCGGCCTGATGCTGCTCACCGTGCGCGCCTTTTCGACCTTCTGGGTGCGCCGCCTGAAGAACCAGGGCACGTTCAACCAGCGCGTCGCGATTTTCGGCGCCGGTGTGCAGGGCGCGCGCTTTGCCGATTATGTGCTGACCCATGACCGGCTGACGATTTCGCTGGTCGGGTTTTTCGACGATCGCCGCGACGGGCGGGTGCCGGCGACATCGTCGAACGTGCCCGTGCTCGGCAATTTGTCGGCGCTGATCTCGATGATCCGCGACGGCCGCATCGACCAGGTCGTCGTCGCGCTGCCATGGTCGGCGGAAACGCGGCTGCAGCAGATCGTCAGCCGGCTGGCGCTGACGCCGGTCAAGATCCGCCTGGCGCCCGATCTCGCCAGCTTTGCCTTTGTTCGCCGGCCGCTGGTCATGCTCGGCGAACTGCCGGTGATGACGCTCTTCGAACGGCCGATTTCGGGCATCGACGCCGGCGTCAAATCGCTCGAGGATCGCATCCTGACGGTGATCATCATGGCGCTGATCTGGCCGGTGCTGCTGCTGGTGGCGCTGGCGGTAAAGCTCGATTCACCCGGCCCGATTTTCTTCCGCCAGCCGCGCGAGGGCTTCAACAACAAGCCTTTCCGCGTCTACAAGTTTCGCACCATGTATCACGACCATGGCCAGGTCGAACGCATCGACCAGGCCAGCCGCGGCGATCCGCGTGTCACCCGCATCGGGCGCCTGCTGCGCCGCACCAGCCTCGATGAACTGCCGCAGCTGTTCAACGTGCTGCAGGGCGACATGTCGCTGGTCGGCCCGCGCCCGCACGCGCCGTCGACGCGCGCCGCCGGGCGACTGTTCCCCGAAGTCGTCGCTTCTTATGCGGCGCGCCACAAGGTCAAGCCTGGCATCACCGGCTGGGCGCAGGTTTGCGGCTGGCGCGGCGAGACCGATACCGAGGCCAAGCTGGTCAAGCGCTTCGAGCACGACCTCTACTATATCGAGAACTGGTCGCTGTGGTTCGACCTGTACATCCTGGCGCGCACCGTCGGCGCCCTGATCCTGCCCAAGAACGCCTTTTAGGCGCTACGGCATTGGACATGGCCGGGCGCTGGTGGCAGTCAAGACTGATCGGGCCTGACGACCTGCGTCCTGATGGCAACAGCTTCACCCTGCTGCGCTGGTTCCTCGCGTCATCGGTGATGATCTCGCACGCCTGGGACCTGACGATGCCGGCGCGCGGCCTCGACCCGACCGTGCCGGTGCTGGGCTTTGCGATCTCGCGGCTGGCGGTGTTCCTGTTCTTCACGCTGAGCGGTTTCCTCGTTACCGGCAGCCTGTACAAGCGCGGCGTGCCGGCCTTTCTGCTGGCGCGCGGGTTGCGGCTGCTGCCGGGGCTGTGGGTGATGCTGCTGGTGGTACCGCTGGTGCTGTGGGCGGCGTTCGGGACCATCCCGTTCGGCGAATTCGCTGCTTCGCCGGAAACGCACCGCTTCATCTGGCGCAACGCGTTGCTGCTCGGGCGCGATTTTTCGCTGCCGGGATTGTTCGACACGCATTATGCGCCCGGCATCGTCAATGGCTCGCTGTGGACGATCCCCAAGGAAGTGTTCTGCTATCTGGTACTGGCGCTGGCGGCGGCGGTGGGGCTGACCCAGCCGCGCATCCGGGTGACCGCGGTGTTGCTCGGCCTGATGCTGGTGAATCTGGCACTGCCGCCGGCGCTGATGATCCCCGGGCTGCCGCCGATCGACAATCTGCGCAATCTGATCTTCGCCTTTGCACTCGGCGTGCTCGCCTGGGTGTGGCGCGACCGCCTGCCGCTGTCGTGGCCGCTGGCCTTGCTGTTGACCGCCATCGCATTGGCCATCCCGGCGGATGCCTGGGCCAAGGTCGCGGTGGCGCAAATCGGCTATGGGTATCTGGTGCTGGTCACGGCGTTCCGCGTGCCGGCGGCGGTCAAGGCGTTCAGCGCGCGGCTGCCCGACTATAGCTATGGCATCTATATCTATGCGTTTCCGGCGCAGCAGGCAGCGGTGGCCTTGGGCGCCGACACGCCGCTCGCCAATCTCGGCCTGGCCTTCGCGATGACCGTGCCGATGGCGGCGCTGTCATGGCATTGCATCGAAAAGCCGGCACTGCGGTTGAAGCCGGGGCGCCGCGCGCCAGTGTGACGGACGACGATTCGTTGGGTATCGGCAACATGAAGCCCAGAAACCGCCCATCATCGGCAATAGATTTGTCATTGAACCGCATCATTCGGACACAATCATGCGTTAGGCCTTGCGCAGCACAATAATTGTTGTAACGGGAGCAGGCGAGGGCAAGCTAGCCTTTCGCGCGTTGCCGTATCGGCAGGGCAAAGGGACAGGGCAGACAATGAACGATCAGGCGCTCGCGTCGATGGCGACCGGGAAGACGGCGGTTTTGCCGCAAGCGATGACCAACCCGATCCGCAACCGCGCGGATTGGGATGCGATGCGCGCCGCGACGCTGGCCGATCCCGGCGCTGTCCATGGCGCGATCGCGGCGCGCAACCTGCACTGGCTGGTGGCATTGCCCGCTGGCGGCGCGGCGTGGCTGTCGTTCGACGGCGCGCGCTGGTCGGGCTGGGATGCGGTAACCGCAGCCCCGGTCAGCCCCGACCTGCCGGCCGATTTCGCCCCCTGGACGCGCGCCTTCAACGACGATGATGCGCCGCATTTCCGCTGGTTCGACGGCGCGCGCACGAACTGCTGCTTCAACGAAGTCGATCGCCACGTCCTCGCCGGCCATGGTGACGAGGCTGCATTCATCTTCGAAGGCGATCGCTGGGACATGGCGCAGGACGGCGGCCGCGGTGCGCCGGTCGATTGCTACAGCGTCAGCCGGAAGCAGCTGCTGCTCGAAACCGCCAAATGCGCCATTGCGCTGAAGAATCTGGGGCTGAAGGCCGGCGACCGCATCGCGCTCAACATGCCGAACATCCCGGCGCAGCTTTACTGGACTGAAGCCGCCAAGCGCATCGGCGTGCTCTACACACCGGTTTTCGGCGGTTTTTCGGACAAGACGTTGTCCGACCGCATCCATGACGCCGGCGCGAAAATCGTCATCACCGCCGATGGCGGCTATCGCATGGCGCAGATCGTGCCGTTCAAGACTGCCTATACCGATCCGGCACTCGACAATTATGTGCCGGTGCAGGTCGCGCTGAAACTGCTCGCCGATCGCCTCGCCGGCGCCGACCTCGGCCTGTCGCCGGACATGGCGGCGAGCATCGCCGAGACCGTCACTGCGACCTTGAAGGGCGAAGTCACAGTCGAGCGCGGCGACGTCATGCGTGGCGTCGGCCGGGCACTGGCGGAACTGGGCAAGGCCGGCACCGTCGATTCCACGGCTTCGGCGCGCATCCGCGTCGCCGTCGCCGAAGCGCTGGTGGCGACGCCGCCGCGCGTCGATGCCGTCGTCGTCGCGCGCCACACC
>JANOCM010000493.1:0-3209 GCA_031412175.1 Alphaproteobacteria bacterium | reverse complement strand
GGGATGCTGCCGGACGTAACAGCGGGCGATGACAGAACGGGGTGATTGTCATCCCGGCGAAGGCCGGGACCCATAACCCACCAACCCCGCCACGGGTGCGCGCCATCACGACAAGGCCAGTGATTCATGGGCCCCGGCCTCCGCCGGGGTGACAGGATCCTCCGCCTGCGAGAGCGCCAGGCGCCCTAGGCCGCAGCAGCCACCGCGCCGCGCCGGCGCACCGCGCTGCCCACCAGGCCAAAGCCGAGCACCATCATCGCCCAGCTCGCCGGCTCCGGCACCGTGGTCAGATTGCCGCGGATCTCGCCACCCGGGAAATTGACCGTGTGCAGATTATAATAGACCTGGCCGGCATCGAGCGCCGTGAACAACCGCGCCCGCGCCAGATCCACCGTGCCGCCGCTGGCGGTGATATAGCTGGCGCGAAAGGTCGAGGCGAGCGTCAGGTCGAGCAGCAAATCGATCCGCCCCGACGTGGCACCCAGCGGCAGGCCGGTAAAGCCGATCGCCACGCCGGCATTGCCGGTCGGGGCGGTGCAGCAGTGGATATGGCCATCGGCGAGCCCCGAGCCCAGGCCGGAAAAGTCGATGCCGACGAGAATGCTGTTGCCGATCACCCGCAACGTGCCGAACCCCGTCCCTGCCGAGCCATTGGCGGGATTTTCGGCGGCACCCGAAAAGGTTGCGGAATAGGTCGTCGCCTGCGCCGACGTCGCCGCAACCAACAACATGGCGGCAATCAAACCCTTGGTCATCATGGTCACTCCCTCCTGTACCGGCCGCGAAGCTGCGCGACGGTTGGAAGATATCCTTTGAATATGAATATTCCGATGCGGCGCAGTGTATCGGTGAGCCTGCGTCGGCGATGGTGTCGTTGAGCGACGACACCGCCACCTTGGCAAACACCACAACGTCGTCATCCCGGTGAGCCGAAGGCCACCGAAGGTAAACGTAGCGACCCCTGAACCACAACCATCGGCACACAAGCCCCCACCACGGCAAGGCTATAGCGTCGCCCCCGAAACCACCCGTCGCCGCGCCGCCACCCCGACGACACCAAAGCCCAGCACCAGCAGCGCCCAGCTCGCTGGCTCCGGCACACTCGCCCGCGGCACGAGGTCGCCGCGAAGCTCGCCGGCCGGAAACGCGAAGCTGTGGATATTGACATAGACCCCGCTGCCCAACGCGCCGAGCAACCGCGCCCGCGCCAGGTCGACCGTGCCGCCGCTTTCGGTGATGAACGCCGGTGCATAGGTCGCCGCCAACGTCAGGTCGAAACGCTGGCTGAAACTGCCCGTCGCCACCGCCGCCAGGTCGAACGGCACCGCAACACCGGCATTGACCTGCGGCCCGGCACAGCAATGCAGATGCCCCGCCACCGCCGGCCCCGACAACCCCGACCAAGTGACATCGACGAGCAGGTCGGTCCCCGACGTCGATACCGTCGCAAAGCCGCTCGCGCCGGAATTATTGCGCGGATTCTCGTTCAACCCCGACAGCGGCGCCGTATAAATGGCCGCCTCCGCCCCCGCCGAACCCAACACCAGTGCTGACGCCAACAAAGCCACACGCAACATGGAACGCTCCTTACCCAAGGTTTTGGAGCGGCCATAATGCCTTAGATTTGTTACTTTTTTGCTTGCTTTGTACACCGGGAAACAAAAGACAGGGAAAGCGGCCTCCGGCAGCAGGTGCCTTCGGCGACCGATCCAGAGCCTCCGAGGTCCTTCAATGCAGAAAGCATGGCGCCTTTCAGATCTGATTTGTCCGTCGCGCCCTACTCTGCTGCCACCCCAAGCAACCCACCCTGCCGGTCATCCACCTCGTTCGCAGCCCCGCCCTCGGCCGCCGCCTTGGCGCCCTTGCGGCTGTCGAACGCGTCCCAGACCTCGTTCCAGTTCCCCTTCGTCGCGGCCTTGGAATATTCCGTCGCGCGCGCTTCGAAGAAATTGGCGTGCTCCACGCCGTTCAGCAGCGGCGTCAGCCACGGCAGCGGGTGTTCATCGATCATGTAGATCGGCTTCAGCCCAAGCTGCTTCATCCGCCAGTCGGCGGTGAAGCGGACGTATTTCTTGATGTCCGAGGCGGTCATGCCGTTGACCGGGCCCATTTCGAAGGCGAGGTCGACGAAATTGTCCTCGAGCCGGACCGTGCGCTGGCAGATGTCGGCGATTTCATCGCGCAGCTTGTGGGTCAGCACGCCAGTTTCCGCGCAAAAGGCGTGGAACAGCTTGATGATGCCTTCGCAGTGCAGGCTTTCGTCGCGCACCGACCAGGTGACGATCTGGCCCATGCCCTTCATCTTGTTGAAGCGCGGGAAGTTCATCAGCATGGCGAAGCTGGCGAACAGCTGCAGGCCTTCGGTGAAGCCGCCGAACATCGCCAGCGTGCGCGCGATATCGGTGTCGGTTTCGACGTTGAAATCGGCGAGATAGTCGTGTTTGTCGCGCATTTCCTTGTAGTTCAGGAAGGCGCTGTATTCGCTTTCGGGCATGCCGATGGTGTCGAGCAGATGCGAGTACGCCGCGATGTGCACCGTTTCCATGTTGCTGAACGCCGCCAGCATCATCTTCACTTCGGTCGGCTTGAACACCCGGCCGTATTTTTCATGATAGCAATCCTGCACCTCGACATCCGCCTGGGTGAAGAAGCGGAAGATCTGGGTGAGCAGATTGCGCTCGTGATCGGTGAGTTTCTGCGCCCAGTCGCGGCAATCCTCACCGAGCGGCACTTCCTCCGGCATCCAGTGGATCTGCTGCTGGCGTTTCCAGAAATCATAGGCCCAGGGGTATTCGAAGGGCTTGTACGACTTGGAGGCCTTGAGGAGCGACATGGGACGTGTCCTTTGAGGGGTGTTCGGGTGGTAGTTTAGACTGTCATCCCGGGCTTGACCCGGGACCCAGTTGTTCTGCTTGCGGCCCGGAGAAAAACTGGGTCCCGGGTCAAGCCCGGGATGACGGACCTGAACGCGTCAGCGGTTGGGAGGGGGCCGTGGCGCCGCGTCGTGGAATGCGACGCCGCGGCCCCCTCACCGTCCCGGCCGGCTGTCACCGACCGGGTGCCGGAGCTTGCGCTCCGGTCATGCCATGCTGACAGGCGTGGCATTCTGTTTCTTGCGTGACGTCGGACGGGCTCGGCGCCAAGCCTCTGGCCCGGCAAAGCCGTGCCGCCGGCTTGGCACCGACCCGCCGGCCGAGCCTGCGGCGAGT
>JANOCM010000492.1:0-1706 GCA_031412175.1 Alphaproteobacteria bacterium | reverse complement strand
CGGCGGGGTTCAACGTCACCATCGTGTCGTCGGACAAGGATCTGATGCAGCTGATCCAGCCCGGCATCGATTGCCTCGACACGATGAAGAACCAGCGCATCGACCGCGCCGAGGTCATCGAAAAATTCGGCGTGCCCCCCGAACAGGTCGGCGAGGTGCTGGCGCTGATGGGGGACACCGCCGACAATATCCCCGGCGTGCGCGGCGTCGGGCCGAAAACCGCCGCCGAGCTGATCGTCGCCTATGGCAGCGTCGAAGGCGTCATCGCCAATCTCGATGCCATCAAGAAGCCCAAGCTAAAGGAAACCCTCGCCGCCTCGATCGACGACGCCCGGCTGAGCCGCGAACTCGTCCGGCTGAAGGACGATATCCCGCTCGCCGAGCCGCTCGACGCGCTGACCCTGCGCCACCCGCCGCAGGAACCCTTGGCCAAATTCCTCGCCAAGCACGGCTTTCGCGGCATGCTGTCGAAACTGGGGCGCGAGGCCGAAGCCGCCAACGCCATGCCGCAGCCGGTGGCGAACGATGCCAAGCCCTTCGTCCATGCCGATTATGAAACCGTCACCACGCTCGATCGCCTCGACTGGTGGATTGCCGAGGCGACCCGGCTCGGCGCCGTCGCCGTCGATACCGAAACCACCGGCGTCGACCAGTGCCGCGCCGACCTGATCGGCATCAGCCTCGCCACCGCCGCCGGCAAGGCCTGCTACATCCCGCTCGCCCACCAGTCGGGCGAGGGGCTGCTCGCCGAACGCGTGCCGCAGCTTGAAGAAGCGACGGTCATCGCGCGGCTCAATCCGCTGTTCGCCGACCCGGGCGTGCTCAAGATCGGCCAGAATCTCAAATACGACCTGATCATCCTGCGCCGCCACGGCGTGCCGGTACTGGCGCCCTTCGACGACACGATGCTGCTCAGCTATGCGCTCGACGCCGGCCGCTGGAACCATGGCATGGACGATCTGTCGACGCGCCACCTCGGCCATACGCCGATTGCGTTCAAGGACGTCACCGGCGGCGCCAAGGGAAAGTGGGATTTCGCCCAGGTCGATCTGCGCAAGGCCACCGACTATGCTGCGGAGGACGCCGACGTCACCTTCCGCCTGCATTGCTGCTTCCGCGACCGGTTGTGGCGCGAACAGGCGACGACGATCTATGAAACCGTCGACCGGCCGGTCATGCCGGTCATCGCCGACATGGAACTGGCCGGCATACGCGTCGACCGCGGCGCGCTGGTCGGCCTGTCGGCGGCCTATGAGATCGAGATCGCCCGGCTGGAAGGCGAGATCCACGCCATCGCCGGCGGCCCGTTCAGCATCGGCAGCCCCAAGCAATTGGGCGAAGTGCTGTTCGAACGCATGGGGCTCAAATCGGGCAAGAAGTCATCGAAGACCGGCGCCTGGACGACCGATGTCACCGAACTCGAGCGACTGGCGGGCGAAGGCGCCGAGATCGCCACAAAGGTCCTCGACTGGCGCCAGCATTCGAAGCTCAAATCGACCTATACCGACGCGCTGCAGGCGCAGATCAACCCCACGACCGACCGGGTCCACACCAACTACGCGTTAGCGGCGACCAGCACCGGGCGGTTGAGCTCGAACGATCCCAATCTGCAGAATATCCCGATCCGCACCGAGCTCGGCCGCCGCATCCGCCACGCCTTTGTCGCGGCGCCCGGCCATGTGCTGATGGCCGCCGATTACAACCAG
>JANOCM010000491.1:0-18433 GCA_031412175.1 Alphaproteobacteria bacterium | reverse complement strand
CAGCGGCGCGATCGCCAGGGTGATCGCCAGTACCAGCCGCGTCACCACGAGCAAGCCGACCGTCGACAGGGTCAGCACGAACGCCGCAACGGTGAGTGTCATCGATGACGCCGCCGGGCCGCCGACGAGCGGGGAGGCGATTCCGGCACGTGTCCGGAACCCAATACTGGCGGTTTCGAGGCGATCGAGTGCAAGCTGTACACCCAACAGCGGGTCAACGGCGGCCGGCCCCGCCAAAAGATCGGCGGCAACGCGCGACGGCGCCCGCGCCAGCGTGTCATAGGCGACCGTCTGCCACGCCGCCCATGATGTAGCGATGGCCAGAACGATGCCGATCCGGACAACCAGCCCAATCGAATCGGCGAGGACACCGCGGCCAAGCAACAAGCGATAGCCGAACAGAGCCACGGCGATCACCAGCAACCCCGAGAGGAATGCCGATGCAGCGCCGCCAGGCGCTGCCAGCGCCGCATAGCCACGTTCGACCAGGCCGAACGCCTGACAATCGGTGTCGGACAGCAGGCGTGCGGCCAGGCCGGGCACGCTGGGCGGAGTGCAAAGCAATACGCTCATGCCGCTGCCAGCAGCCGTGGCAGCCATGCCGCTGGCACATCGCCCACCTCCGCGCGGATGGCATCGAGCAGCCGCACTGTCCGCTCGCGACCCGACAGGATGGTCAACAGGTCCGGTTCCGACGCCAGGTTCAAGCGCACGACGACGCTGTCGTTGCCGTGCTTGACAAGGAAGGCACGGGCATTTTCGGGAATTGTGCGCACCAGTTCGAATTCGTGCGCGGTCAAACCGAAGCCGTCGATATAGTCGGTTGCCTGGGCCGAGGCATTGGCCATGAATATCTGGGTGCCGGCCTGTTCGATGATCGCCGAGGCGATGCGGCTCTGCAGCGCATCCGATGCCGACTGGGTGGCAAAGCCCATGATACCGCCACGCTTGCGGATAGTCTTTTCCCAATCACGGATGCGGGCGACAAAGACATCGTCGTCGAGCGCCTTCCAGCCTTCGTCGACGACAATCAGCGTCGGTCGGCCGTCGAGGCGTTCCTCGACCCGGTGGAACAGATAAAGCATTGCCGGCGAACGCAGCGCCGGAATGTCGAGAATAGAGGTCATATCGAAGCCGATGCTGTCGGCACCGAGATCGAGCGCATCGACGGCATTGTCGAACAACCAGGCGTGGTCCCCGTCCGAATGCCAGGGCGCCAGCCGGGCGGCAATGTCGCCGCTCGACGCGCGGCCGCGGCCGCGGAACAGCTCGGCGAGATAGCGCAGGCGACGATGCTCGGGCGGCCCCGCATAGGACGCGTCGATGGCGTCGGCGATCCACGCCCGTTCTTCGGTGGTTGGCGGCGCGCCATCGCCTGTCACCAGCCGCGTCAGCCATTGCCCGAGGAACAGCCGGTTCGCCGCCGTGTCGGGCAAGGCAAGCGGGTTCATGCGAGTCGGCTCGCCGGGCCTGAGGCTGTCATAAACGCCGCCGATGGCACGCAGGAAGATTTCCGCGCCGCGGTCCTTGTCGAAAAAGACGATGCGCGGCGCAAAGCGGCGCGCCTGGGCCAGCAAAAAGCCCAGCACGACGGTCTTGCCCGAGCCCGACGGGCCGATGACGGTGAAATTGCCGAGGTCGCCACGGTGAAAATTGAAGAAATACGGCCCCGCCGAGGTCGTTTCGAACAGTGTCACCGCCGATCCCCAATGGTTGCCCGAAGGCCGGCCGATGGGAAAATTATGGCCGCTGGCAAAGCCGGCGAAATTCGCTGACGACACCAGTGCGCGCCGCGCGATATAGGAAAAATTGCCCGGAAACTGCGCCCAGAACGCCGCCTCGAGACCCAGGTCCTCGCGCACCGCGGCAAAGCCCGTCTCGGCGAGCAACGCCTGCGCCTCCCCCAGATTGCGGTCGAGGTCGGCAAGGCTTGCAGCCTTCAGCATGACTGTCAGGTGATGCTCTCCGAAGACCGCGCGGCCGGCCGCGACGTCGTCCTTGGCCTGCGCCAGTTCGGTGCGTAGTGATACCGCCGCATCGTCGGCCGATCGCATCCGCCGCAGCGCCAGATCCATTCGTTCAAGCCCCGGCCCGCGATCGACGACCGCAAAGCTTTGCGTGACCGTCATTTCAAAGGGTAACCGATAAAGGTCGTCGAACATCCCCGCCGAGGTTTGTGCCGGATAATCCTTGACCGACAGGATGGCGGCAAATTCGGCAGGCTCGCCGTCGATCACGCCGAGTTCGACCGCATCGGCTCCAAAACTAATCCGCCGCCGCGCCAGCGCATGGCCCAGGTCGCCGAGCGGCAACAACACCGGCGCCGTCGTGCCATTGGCCAGCATGGCGAGAAATTCCGCCGGCTGCGACGCAAGGCCGCTCGGCGCGTCATAGGCCGCCAGAAGTTCGGGCCCATAGGCATCGAGCGCCGCCATCAGCGTTTCGCGCGCCTGGTCGAGCAGGCGGATCTCGGCGCCGGCACCGCCCGACGGCAGCGTGCCTGCACCGACCAGCCGCAACAGTCGATCGGCCACCCCGGCGCGCCCGACCAGCGGCCGGATGACCAGCGTCAGATAGAGGTCGTTGACATAAAGCCGCCGCGTTGCCAGCCGTGCCTGCCACGCCGTGTCGAGCGCGGTGCTGAACGGATCACCGAAATCGCCGTCGAGGCCAGCGGACACCGCGCGCCTGATGACGTGGTGAACGAGCGCAAAACGCGACGACGCGACCGCCTGGACCATTGCGTCGCGCGCCGCCTTGCGCGCTTCCAATTGCGCCGCGTCGATCGTTTCGAACGCCAGCCCGGCAAGGCGGATGACCTGCATGGCACAGCCATCGCGGGTCACGATCGTGAAATCATCAACCTGCGCCGCGTAGGGCAGATGATCGCCGATCGCCGCCTCCTGCGCCGCGGCGCGATTACGGGCGGTACGCATTGGCGCCCCAGAGCCGGCGATTGCGCACCCGCGGCGTGCGACGGAGCCGCGTCAGCCAGATCGCCATCACATGCGGATCGCGCAGGTGCGCGGCATAACCGATCCCATGGACAACGAGCGCCGGCAGCAGCGCGAAGAGCGACTTGAACACCAGAAAAAGCTCGACCGCGAGAATGCCGTTGAGCACAAAAAACGGATAGGTCACGCCCGCAACCATCTGCGGCCGGGCCAGCGCGCGAAAAAGCGGATCCTGGGCCATCTCAGCCGCCCGCGACGGAACGGATGCCGCCGACAATGGACCCGGCGCCGAACAGCACGAACAGGCCGACAACGACCGTGGCGCCATAGCGCCAATTGACCCGCCCAGTCAGCATCATGAAGCCGACAGCAGCAACCGCAATGACCGCGACCGCGGTGGCGACATTGCCGAGCAGCGTGCCCTGCAGCCACGACACCGCGCCCAGCAGGGCGCCTGATCCTGCAGGGTCCGGCGCTGCATATTGCGCGAGAGCCGGACCGGCTGACGCCAGCATCGCCAGTGCAGCGAGACGCAGGAAGCCAGATTTCGGATTGGTCATGATGGCGGTACCCCGATCGAGGAAAGCAATGGCGCTTCATCGGCGGCTTCGGGTCGCCAACGCGCCATGATGGAGGTGACGTAAGCACGGGTTTCGCGATACGGAGGCACGCCGCCAAAACGCGCCACTGCCGCTGGCCCGGCATTGTAGGCCGCCAGCGCCAGCGGCACGCTGCCGAAGCGATCGAGCTGGCGTCGCAGATACAGCGCACCGCCTCGCACATTCTGGTGCGGATCGAACGGATCGACGCCGAGCGCCGCAGCGGTCGCGGGCATCAGCTGCATGACGCCCAGCGCGCCCTTGCGGCTGATTGCCGTCGTCCGACCGCGCGATTCCTGCCAAGCCACGGCGCGTAGCAGCGCCGGCGGGAGCCCGTGGCGGCGGGCAGCTTCGTCGAGCACCGGCCACACCGAAGTCACAAATGGCGCCGCCGGCGCCGGACGAGCGCCGTCCGGCGATCCGATCGGCGCAGCGCCGGTAGCAGTGAAAAGCATCGGCCGGTCGAAGGTCGTCGTTTCACCATCGGCGTCGATCTCCAGCACCTGCGCACCGGCGCGCGATGCCGGCGACAGAGCCGACGCAAGCGCCAGGCCGAGTATCGCGCGGCCCAACGCCGAGGCGGTGCTCGCCACCGTTCAACCGACCTTGGCGGGATCGGTAGTCAACGAGAGCGGGACGATATCGCCATCGGCCGGCGTGACCGGTGCCGCAGTATCGGGTGCCCGGAAGGCTGCGCCGAAGTTGGCGCCAAACGCGTTCTCCTGCGGTGCCGGGGTGACCACGACCGGCGGCGGTGCCGGCGCCATGGCGCTGTCGTTGCTCCCGCCGCAGGCGGCGAGACCGACAGCGGGCAGCAGGATGAAGGCGAGACGGCAGATACGAACAATCATGCGGTCAACTCCTCAATTCTGGTTCTGCGGGCGCGGCGCGCCGCGCAGGGGCGGGTTTAGATACGGGAATTCATTGAGAATGTTGGTCGCCCGGCTTGGCGCACCATCGGTGTAAGGAACGAGGCCCGTCGGCGCCTGGGCTGGCGTGCAGAGCCCGAGATCGGTGGGGGTGCCGGCGATCGGTACCGGATGGCACAGGCGACCCATGGCAACACGCAGCACGATGTCGACGGTATCATCACCAGGCCGGCGACCGTTGGGGAAGCCGGCGAGATCGTCGCCGACGACCCCAAACGTGTTCTGGGCTGCCTGCGGCGTCGGCGCGATGCCGGTGTTGAGGCGAAGCATTTCGGATGGCGTGACGGTTGCAAGACGATTTAGAGATGCGATGCCGGTCAGGAACGTCGCCACAAGATCGTTGCGCGGAAAATTTGTCGGCGCCAGATCCGCAAAACTTGTGCCGAGCGTGGTATTGACCGCAGTCCGGAACAGGGCATTCAGGATGGCCGGAAAGGTGGGATTGGTCACGTAATCCGCCAGCGCGCCGTCCTGAGTTGGTTCGGCAGCGTTGAAGAGATCCTTTTGGGGCAGCCCGATCACCACCTCGTTGACGAGCGGCATGCCAAGACGCGACACCTGGACATAGGCACCGCCCTGCAGCGCCGGCGAGGCAAAGGTCGGATTGGGCCGCAGCAACCGGGCCTGGGGCAGGCTAGCCGTACTCCAGACGCCGATGGTGCCGTTGCCGGTGCCCTTGACGCAGGCGATCGGTACTTCGACCGCCAGCGTCGTGACGTTCTTCTTGCCGATCAGTTCCTGGTTGTCCTGGCTTTGCGTGATGCCACCCGGGAACGGCGACGCCGTCTGATACTGGGGCAGCGTTTCGGGGGCGCCCTGGATGGGAACGAGGTTCACCAGATCGAAGATCGGGCCGAGATTGACGGCGAAATATTCAGCGCGCTGCCCGGCGAAGACCCGGCCCTGGGCAGCGCAGCCCGGAATGGTGATCGGGAAAATGAATTGCTTGGCGTATGTTGGATAATCGGGAATCGTCTTGTTGCCGGCATTGTCAAATGGCTTGGCAAAGGTCGTTGCGCCGCCGCTGGCGTTGGCGATCGCGGCGCGCGTGCCGGTGCGGCGGTCACCGGAGACCTGAGTCAGCGTATAGCTTTCGCGCTCGCCGAGGTCGGAATCGGTCGCGCCGGAGACCTGGCCAACTGCCCGCAACGCGATCGGCAGATCCTTGCCACCAACATTCAGCGTTATGCCGCGGTCATTGACGAGCGCGTTCGAAAACTTGAACTGATAGGTGATGTCCTCAACGGCGTCGCCATTGTTGTCGATGTGGATCTCGTAGAGCGCATCGGGATCCATCGTGTAATAATTAGGCCCGTCGCCGGGATTTTCACCGGGCTGGAAGTTGGCGATCAGGGTAACGTAATCCTGCCGCCCGGGCTCATAGCTGCGGAATGCGTATGTATCGGTATTGTCGATCTTGGGCATTTTTGTCACGCCTGGCGCTTCGCGGTGACTGGAAGCCAATGCAGGCGGTGCTGCGGTCAGCAAAACCGATGAGGTAACCGCACTCAACATCACGAACTTCTTCATACGCATGTCCTGCTTCCCGCTTTATATTGTTTCCCAAGCGAAACAACTATGCCTGGACTTGCGTTTCTCTCGACGCCTGGCCATGCTGGGTTCAGCTACGAAGCCGGATGCAGAAAATATGCAGCGCCTGGAAAAATAATTTCGGCGCGGTTCACGCCACGACGGCTAGGTCCTGCCAGCGCCATTTGCCTGACCCGAAAGCCAGCACTATTGTTCCCGCTCCGGCATCGATCAGCACCAGACGCGGGCCGTCGACCGCTTCGGCGAGACACGCCGCCGGCATTGCGCGTAGCGTTTGCGTCACGACGGCGCGCACGCTGGCCAGCGGCGCCCTGTCATTGCTGGCTAGCGCAGCCCAGCCTGAATTCCAGATGACGATCGCGTCGGCGACCGAGCGCTGGCGCGTCGGCACCGCCGCGAGCGCTGTTCGCACCTCTGGCGCCGACGCCAGCGCCGACTGCAACGCCGCCGCCGGAGCGCATGGGCCCGGCGGGCCGCCAGCAAGCGACGGCATGGCGGCGACAATAACCTGTGGCGGATCCGGTTCGACTGGCATCGCTGCTGCGACAACTGCCGGCGGAACGACTTCGGGCGGCGGTTCGACGATCGGCGCTTCTGCGCGCGGCGCGGGAATTGCCAGCAGAACCATCGCCGGAGCTGCGACCGGTGACGGCATGCCATGGGGCGCCACCATCAGCACCGATGCCAGGAGCAGGTGCAGCGTCGTGACCGCCGCAACGACGACACCCCGCCGGTTGCCGATGGGCCCCGTCACGCGCAGCCGGGCTGCTGGGGCGGCCGCATCGCCACGTCAGAACGCCAGGCGGACGCCGCCGGTAAGGCCGTGAATGGCGCGGTCGCCGGCAATCTCGCCGCTGTAATCGACAACCATCGAAAGCCGCGAGGCGCCTGCAACCGTGAAGCCGGCGCCGACGGCCGCGTAGTCACGCCCCAGTGGCGTCGTCGTGAAGGCAAAGGGCGTAGCGATGCTGGCACCGCCGAAACGGGCAACGATCAGCCGCGCGTCATCGTTTTCGAATTCGCGCCGCCACTCGCCGCGGACGTGCGGCCGAAGCACTGCCGATCCGCCGACCGGGATTGCGCCGGCGATCTTCAGACCGACCACCGACTGCAACGATTCGACCCGATCGCCCGACACCGTCAAAGCCGTGATCCCGCCGCTCTCCGAAAATCCATCGAGGTCGACGCGAGCATAGCGAACGCCGACATAGGGTTCGGCCAGCACGGCTCCGAAGTCGAGGCTGAACCCGGCGACGCCTGCGGCTTGCCAATTCTCGCTTCGTGTCGTCGCCAGGTTCTTCGGTGCGAATGCACCGACGGCAACGCCGCGCCGCAGGTCGAAGTCGGTCTTGCCATAGCTGCCGTGCGCATCGATGAAGAAGCCGTTGACGCTAACACTGGCGTAACCGCCGGCATGCCAGCTGTCGATGTCGCTTTGTTCACCGAAATTGTTCAACCGAGCGTCTGCCTTGTCGTAGCCGCCGAACGCTCCGATCAGAAAGCCTGGCGCAATGCGATAGTCGATGCCGGCAGTGACGCTCGCAGCGCCATAGGCAGTGCGGTTACGGTCGATGTCGCCCGCCAGGCTGCCGGTGCGTCCGCCGGCCATAAGGAACATGCCAATACGACGGTCGGCGCCCAACGTCGCAACATCGCTGCGCCCGGTGCCGCCGGCACGAGCATCGCGCAGATAGCCACGCACGACATTATCCTGGTTATTGATCGACTGGAACACCAGTTCCGGTAGCAGCGCAAAACTCGCCGGCGTCAGGCTTGCGAGTGCGGCGCTGCGATCGGCATCACTCGGCAGCGCATCGAACGCACCGAACAACTGCACGAGCTCGCCCGACGGCGCGCCGGTGAAGCGATCGAGGGCATTACCCGCTGCTTGGACGTTGGCGGAGCCAGCAAGGGCAGCAAATGGCGTCTGGGTGAAGGCGAGCCCGCCGAATTGCAGATTGGTACCCGTAGGCAAGGTGCCGACAAGCGTCGCGGCGCCCGTCGTCAGGTTGACCGTGTAGAGCGCCTGCACATTGGTCACCGGGTTGGTCAGCAGCGCCAGCGCCGTGCCGCCGCGCGCGACATCAAAGCCGGTGGCAGCACCCGTCGCCGCGCCAAGGCTGCCAACGGTCAACAGCTGGCCGCTGTTCGGCGAAATCCTGCCGTCGATGCTGCCCTGGGTGACCAGCGTGCCGGTCGCGCTGTCGATCAGATAAAGCACCGTCGGCGTGCCGCCGGCCACATTGTTGGTATAGGCGGCGCCGGTGATGTTGGGGTTGCGCCCGGCGGCAACATCGCCGGCGACATAGGCTACGTTCGGGTCGGTGGCGGCGATTGCGCCCGTGTCGGGGTTGACGCGGAAATTCTGGTTGGCGTCGGTCACGATCCGGATGCGGTCGACCGAAGGGTTGAAATCGAACCCGGTGGCGGCCGGAAAGCCGCTCAGCGGCAGGCGCGTGCCGATAGCGGTCGCAACGCCGGTAACGCCGTTGATCGCATAGACCTGCCCGGTGGTGCCGAGGCCGTACAACGCCCGGTTTGCCGCCGGCCGCGCATCAAAGCCGATGAGCCGTTCGCCGATCGCCAGGCCCGAAAGTTGTACCGACCGTTTCACCGTCGCCGGCGCAGCGGAATCAACCGTTACAAGCGCCGAGCCCTGCTGCTGCGACTGAACCAGCGTGACGTCGGCGGCAAACCCCGTAGCGCTGGTCGTGGTCAGCAAGGCTGCGAAAAGCGTACGGTAAACATGACGCGACATTCGGGACCCCGACGATAGGTTCAATAAAATCCATCAAGTTACGTGGGCACGTCGTCATCGGTTTCACGGACAGGGAGACTTTTTGGCCATGCCGCTTTGTGCGGAGGCCCTCGGCAGCTTGTGCAGCCTGTCGTCGCAAGGGGAGGTCTATCGTTCCATCAACGGGCTGTCATCGTCCTGCCGGGCGCGACGATAGCGGTTTGCACAAGCTTTCAGACCAGCGGCACCGCAGCGATAGGGTCGGGGGCCGCAGGGTTTGTCTTCGTGCGCGCATGTGTAGCTGCCGACGGTCAGCGACGGCGAGCTTCAACGGTTGACTGCCTGTTCTGCTAGTGAATTCGGCTTCGACCCGGACATGCAAATTTGTTGCGACTGATGCACCGTTACGCAGTTCATCTGCGTATTTCTTGCCGAACGTCTGGCAACAGCGCGCGGCATCCGAGCAAGTTCAAAGGTATAGTGTTCATGGTTCGAAACGCGACCGTTGCCGCGCTTTGCCTCCTTATGGCCAGCCCCGCCGTTGCGGCGGCCGATGATGCTTCGACGGCGTCACCGCTGATCACCGTCACCGGCCGTGCCGACAGTCTCATCGGCATATCCACGGCCGCGTCGGAAGGCGTCGTTGGCCAGGTCGACCTCGAGTATCGCCCGATCCAGCGCGTCGCCGAGCTGCTCGAAGTCATACCGGGCTTCATTGCCACCCAGCATTCGGGCGGCGGCAAGGCCAATCAATATTTCCTGCGGGGTTTCAACCTCGACCACGGCACCGACTTCGCCGCCTTCCACGACGGCGTGCCGATCAACATGCGCACCCATGGACACGGCCAGGGCTATCTCGACCTTGGTTTCATCATTCCGGAACTCATCGATACCGTCAGCTTCGCCAAGGGGCCGTACCGGGCCGAAAGCGGCGACTTCGCCACCGCCGGCGCGGCGCGGTTCCGCACCGTCGATCGACTCGATGCGCCGTTTATCCAGGGCGAGATCGGCACCAATGAATATTATCGGATCGTGGCTGCCGGGTCGACCAAGGCGGGTGCCGGCGACATCCTGCTCGGCATCGAGGCGCGCTATGACAATGGCCCGTTCGACCTGCCGCAAGCGCTCGAATTGTTCAGCGGTTCTGCCAAATGGACCGGACCGCTGGCAGGTGGCACGCTGCGCGCCAGCGCCACCGCCTATCATGTCGGCTTCCGCTCGCCCGAACAGGTTCCCTTGCGGGCCATCGAAAGCGGATTGATCGGCCGCCGGGGTTTTCTCGATGCCGATCTTGGCGGCGAAACCACCCGCATCGGCGGCGTGCTCAACTGGACCGATGATGAAAAGGCGCCGCTGAACATCCTTGCCTACGGACATTATTATAAATTTCGGCTGACATCGAACTTTACCTACTTTCTCGATGACCCGGTCAACGGTGATGAATTCGAACAACGCGACCGGCGCTTCGTCATCGGCGGCCGGGTCGACAAACGCTTCGATTTCGATGCCTCAATACCGATCGCGCTGCTGGTCGGCGCCGAAGGCCGCTATGACTTTATCGACCCGGTCGGACTGTTTCGCACCGATGCCCGCCGGGTCGTTTCGACGGTGCGGCAGGACAAGGTCAACCAGGGCTCGGGCGCAGTGTTTGCCGAGGTCACAGTCCGGCCGACCGAGCGGCTGCGTATCCTGCTTGGCGGCCGCGCCGATTTCTACACCTTTGATGTCCGGGCCGATATCGCCGCGAACAGCGGCAAGAGCAGCGCTTCGATCTTCAGCCCCAAGGCCAGCATCGCCTGGACTCCGATCGACCGCATCGAGCTGTACGCCAATTATGGCCGCGGCTTTCATTCCAACGATGCGCGCGGCACCAGCATCAATATCGATCCCAACACCGGCAACACCGCCGACCCTGTCGATGCGCTTGTAGCCGCGAGCGGATATGAAGGTGGCGTACGCGTCATGCCGATCGATGGGCTGACGCTGACCGGCACCTACTGGTGGCTCGATCTTGATTCGGAGCTGTTGTTCATCGGCGACGGCGGCACCACCGAAGCCCAGGGCCCGTCAAAGCGACGCGGTTTCGAGCTAGGTGCCTTTTACCAGCCGGCGCCATGGCTGACAGTCGACGCGGAATACACCAGATCGCAAGGCCGGCTGACCGGCTTGCCTGGCGGCGCCGATCGCATCCCGGGCGCGATTGAAACGGTGATCGCCGGCGGCGTTGTCGCCAAATACGAAAAGGCCTCGTTTGCCCTGCGGCTGCGCCATTTCGGCAGCTACAGCCTGATCGAAGACAACAGCGTGCGGGCGGATCCGCTGACAGTTGTCAACGCTCGCTTGGGTTATCGGTTTGGCCGCGCCGAGCTCGTCGCTGACCTGCTCAATGTCTTCGACGCCAAGGACAACGAGATCGAGTATTTCTATGCATCCCGGCTGCCGGGCGAGCCTGCCGAGGGTGTCGAAGATCGGCACATCCGCCCGATCGAACCGCGCCAGCTGCGCGTCTCGGCCATTGTAAAGTTCTGATATCGAATTGTGCGCCGGCAACGCGCCGCTGGAGAAATCCTCCCGCCTTTCGTATTCTCGAACTCGGATCGCTTGGCTGCCGTTAACCTTTGACGCGCTCGCGACGCGAGGTTTTCCGACACCCCTGCCCTGACCTCGCCAAAGACACGAACTCCCCATCACCTACCATCGGCATAAGGCGTCGGAAAACTACAGTTTTCTGCGCGAGGGAGAGTGTCCTCGGCACCTTCCCAGCGATTTGTAACTTGCAGTATTCAATAGCGTGGGAATGAAATCATCAGAAAAGTGGCGTATCTTGGTACAAACCAGATGCGCTACCAGGCCGCGCCACTCCCCGAACCAGCCTGTCCCATAGGCTAAGCCCTTGAACAACACAACCCTCCAGAGGAGCAATACGGTGAGGACTTGCCCGCTCTTGTCGAGATTCGAAACTCAATTTTGGGAATTGCCCGGCAGCCAGTTCCGGCACCATACCGGTATGGCTGCGCTGATCAGGATTATCGACTGACCCTTGTCAGCGTTGCTTCTTGGTCAGGGTCGCGGTGAAGTCCGGCTCCTTGTTCGCCACCCAGTCCACAAACTTGCGAATACGCGGGTCGGCCAGCAAAGCCTCAACATCCATGCCGTAACGCTGCAGTTCGGAATTGGTGAAATTGGCGATCAGCGTTTGCTGACAGATTGGATGCATCGGGACGGTATCGCGCCCGCCCCGGCTCTTTGGCACCGGATGGTGCAAGATGACTGTCTTGCCTGTCGGCCGGCCGCAGAGCCAGCAAGCGACCGCCGTAGCCTCTGTGTCGACCTCAATCGCCATGCCAGCATATGGATCTTTTTTTGAGCTTCTGCGCGACATCGATCTACCTGCTTGGCCCGTGGCCCGGAGCATCATCCAGGGTTTCCAACCCCGCAGCGGCAGCCAGCGTCTTTTGCGCCGCCTTCAGATGCGGGATGTCGTACATTTTGCCATCGATACCGAGCGTGCCGGCATCGGGCTGCGCCGCAAACGCATCGACGATCGCCTGCGCCTCGGCGATCTGTTCGGCCGACGGGCTGAAGCAGCGGTTGATGGTTGCGACCTGGTCGGGGTGGATGGCGATGCGGCCGGTAAAGCCGTCGCGCCGAGCGCGGCGGCAATCGCGTTCCAGCCCCTCGGTGTCGCGGAAATCACTGTACAGCGTATCGAGCGGCGCGACGCTGGCAGCGGCGGCAGCGAACAGGCACAGGCTGCGGGCGAGGCGATAAGGCTCGGTCCAGCGGCCATCGTCTTCCTTGTTGGTGGTGGCGCCGATCGCAGCAGCAAGGTCCTCCGCCCCCCAGGTCAGCGCGACCAGCCGCGGGTGCGGCGGCGCATAGCTGCCGAGGTTGAACATCGCCGTCGGGGTTTCGGTGGCGACGACGGCGATCTTCACCGTGCCGGGCGCCACGCCGGCGATCGCCTCCAGCCGGTCGAGCTCGGCGGCGATCAGCGCGATATCGGCGGCACCATCGGCCTTGGGGATCAGCAGGCCATCGAGGCCCGGCTTCACCACCGCCGCCATGTCGTTAAAGGTCATCCCGGTATCAAACGGATTGACCCGCACGAAGAACGACCAGTCGCGCGGCGCGGTATCGTCGAGCAGCGCCGAAACCGCGGCACGGGCGGCAGCCTTTTGCGACGGCGCCACCGAATCCTCGAGATCGAGGATAAGCGCATCGGCACCGATGCCGGTCGCCTTGGCGAATTTGCGCGGGGAATCGCCCGGCACGAACAGCATGGAGCGCAATCTCATGCCGGTTTCGCCAGCATCAGCGCGGCGCGCAGCGTGCGGCAGACGACGTCGTCGCGCTGGTTGTAGCCCACGTGTTCGAAGGTTACGACGCCCTGGCCGGGCCGGGATTTCGACGGCCGCAGTGCCTTGACCTCGGTGGTTGCGTGGATGGTGTCGCCAGCGAACACCGGCGCCGGGAACACCGTGTCAGTCATGCCGAGATTGGCGACGGTGGTGCCGAGCGTCGTGTCCTGGATCGACACGCCGATGACCAGCCCCAGCGTGAAGATCGAATTCATCAGCGGCTTGCCGAATTCGGTCGTCGCGGCATAGGCGTGGTCGATATGGATCGCCGCCGGGTTATAGGTCAGCGACGAGAACAGCATATTGTCCATGTCGGTAACGGTGCGGCGGATTTCGTGGACGAAAACCTGGCCGACTTTGAATTCTTCGAAATAGCATCCTGCCATATTGGCCTCTCTTTGCGTCCGTGCGGCACCGTGCCTTTCGGTTGACCCGAAATCGATAGCGGTCAACCTGTGTTCGCCGTCGCTATCGAAGCGCTGGACACCAGCAACGTGCGCAACAGGGAGACTGAATGCGCCGGCCGTTTGTGCGACACGCCTGGTCCCGCCGCCGTGTCGATCCGAAACGCTACGCCAATCAGCCGCCGATCAGCACTGTCGGAAACCCCAGCACGATGACCCCGCCATGTGCCGTCTGGTCGCCGATGCGGACGGCGCCCAGGCTTTGGGTCAGCACCGTCGCGCTGCCCTTGATGATCGTATCGGGCGGGCCGACACATACGCACATGTCGGTCATGTGCGAGGCTGGCAGACTGCCGATCAGCACGGTCGGCACGCACGGCCCGGAAATCGGGCCGCCGACGTGCGGCACGACGCCGGTGACCATCGGGCAGGTGTGCATGTCGGTGATGCGCGATGCCGGCGGGCTCATGTCGCTGCCTTCTCGAAAACAGGAATGTTGCGCCATGTTCGCATTCCAGTTTGCAATTCCCAACAAAAAAGTCGCATCCTGATGGCTGGCCCGGTAAAAGGGGCTCGGAAGCAGCGACGGGGGGTTGTTGGTGATCATCGGTGACGATGGCGGCGCGGCAGTATTGGCGGCGATCGAGTCGGCCGATGGCAGCCCTGTCGGCGTCGACGGCCGCATCGACGAAGCCACCGCCGGCGAACTTTTCCGCGAAATCCGTTTCCAGCGCAAATCAATCTTCCGGGCCGAACAGCGCGCCGCGATGGGCGAGGACGCCGCCGATTCCGAAAACTGGAGCTGGGACCAGTTGGGCGACACCGCCCGCGAATATCTCGCACAATATTCCAAGGATCTGGAGCCGATGGCCATCCTGATCGAGGCGGCAGTGCGTCTCGATGGGCCGACCGGGCTGGAAGCGGCGATGGCATTGCTTGCCACGCTTGTCGAAACCTGGTGGGAACAGGGGCTTTACCCGGTCGAGGACGAGGAAGACGGTGTCGAGGCGCGGTTCCAGCCGCTGTCGGGCCTGTCGGGCGGCGGCGGCGACAAGGATGGCACGCTGATCATGCCGTTGCGCCGCATGGTGCTGGCCAGCGATGGCAAGGGCGAGCTCAAATATCTCGATCGCGTCACCGCCGATGCGTTGCTCGGCGGCTCGACCTCGGGCACCGCCGAACAGCGCAGCGAACGCAATCAGGAAGCCCAGGAAGCGCTCGACGAAGCCGATGCGACGGCGCGCCGGATGTCGCGGCGCACGCTGCAGGCGACCGCCGACCGCATCGCTGCGGCCGAAGCATCGTGGCGGCGCGCCATCGGCTATATCTCCGAACGCACCAAGCCGCGTTTTCCGTCGGCGTCGCGGGTGTCGGACGAATTGCGGAACATGCGCGAATGGCTCGATTCGCTGATCAAGAAACTGCCCGAGGACGTTGTCGACGCGCCCGAAGCGGCCGCCGCGGAGGCGGGCGCCGACGCCGGCCCGGCAACTGCTGCTGCCGCCGCTGGCGGGCAGATGGTGCTGGGCCGCATCAGCAAGCGCGACGATGCTTTGCGGGCCATCGGTGCAGCGGCCGAGTATTTCGAAACCCACGAGCCCCTGTCGCCGCTCGGCGTGGCGTTGCGCGAGGTTGACCGCCGGGCGCGAATGAGTCTTGATGCATTCCTTGAAGAACTGATCCCTGACGCCAGTACTCGCCAGACCTTTTACTGGCGATCGGGCATCAGGCCGCCTGGTGAAGGTTTAAGCTGACTGGGAATGAGCGGGGCGGGCTCTTCCCGTCATTGTGCAACCGGCGCCCGGGCGCCTGATGGAGAGTGGAGATGGCTGGTTCAGTACATGACAAGCTGAAGCGGGTGCGCAAGCCCCGTGTGCATATCACCTATGACGTCGAGACCGAGGGCGCGCAGGAAGTCAAGGAACTGCCGTTCGTCGTCGGCGTGATGGGCGATTTCTCGGGCGATTCGGCGGTGCCGAAGAAAAGCCTCAAGGAACGCAAGTTCGTCGACCTGAAAAAGGATAAGTTCGACCAGGTCATGGCTCGCATCGAGCCGGCGGTGAAACTGAAGGTCGAGAACACGCTCGAAAAGAACGGCAAGGAATTCGCCGTCGAGCTGAAATTCCGGTCGATGGAAGATTTCGAGCCCGAAAAGCTCGTCGAACAGATCGAACCGCTGCGCAAGCTGATGGAGACGCGCAACCAGCTCCGCGACCTGATGGCCAAGGCCGATGGTTCGGAACAGCTGGAAGGGCTGCTTGAAAAAATCCTGCGCGACGAGACCCAGATTGCCAGCCTGCGCGACCAGCTTGGCGACGACAGCAGCACCAAGGAGTAATTCCCGATGTCCGACAGCCAAGCCCAGGCAGGCGGTGGTGCTGCCACCGTCGCCGCGGAAGCGGAAACCAGCCTGCTCGACCAGGCGATCAGCGTCACCAAGCAGACCGAGCCGCAGCGCGTCGAACAGTTGATGCGCACCCTCGCCCAGGAGGCGATGAGCGGCACGGTCCAGTTCCAGAAGAACCTGACCGTCACCTTGCGCGATGCCATCGCCAAGATCGACGCGCAGATTTCGGAACAGCTCGCCGCGGTGATGCACGCCGAAAAGTTCAAGCAGCTCGAAGGCAGCTGGCGGGGCCTCAACTATCTCGTCAAGAACAGCGAGATCGGCGAGGGCCTGAAGATCCAGTTGCTCAATGTCACTAAGAAGGAGCTCGCCGCCGATCTCGCCAAGGCGACCGACTTCGACCAGAGCAATTTCTACAAGAAGGTCTATGAAGAACAGTTCGGTACCGCCGGCGGCGCGCCGTTCGGCACGCTGATCGGGGATTTCTATTTCTCGAAACACCCCGACGATCTCGAACTGCTGACCAACGTCTCCAGCGTCGCGGCCGCCGGTTTCTGCCCGTTCATCTCGGCGGCCGATTCCAAGCTGTTCGGCATGGACAGCTTCACCGAATTGTCCAACCCGATGGACATGAAGCAGTTGTTCGAAACCGCCGACTACATGAAGTGGAATTCGTTCCGCCAGACCGAAGACTCGCGCTTCGTCACCCTCGTCATGCCCAAGGTTCTCGCCCGCCTGCCCTATGGCGCTGATACCAAGCCGGTCGAGGCCTTTGCCTATGAGGAGGCGCCGTTCGACGCCGCCGGCAATGCCAAGGCGATGAAGCACGACGATTATTGCTGGATGAATGCCGCCTATGCGATGGCGGCGCGGCTGACCGATGCCCATGCGCAGTACGGCTGGTGCACCGCCATCCGCGGCGCCGAAGGCGGCGGCAAGGTCACCGACCTGCCGACCCACGTCTTCCAGTCGGACGACGGCGATCTCGATGCGAAATGCCCGACCGAGATCGGCATCACCGACCGGCGTGAAAAGGAACTGTCCGACCTCGGGTTCCTGCCGCTCTGCCACTACAAGAATACCGATTATTCGGTGTTCTTCGGTGCGCAGACGACACAGAAGCCCAAGAAGTACGACCGCCCCGAAGCCACCGCCAATGCGGCGATTTCGGCGCGCCTGCCCTATCTGATGGCGACGAGCCGTTTCGCCCATTATCTCAAGGTGATGGCGCGCGACAAGATCGGGTCGTTCATGGAAGCCAGCGACACCGAAAAATGGCTGAATCGCTGGATCGGCAACTATGTCAACGCGTCAGAAGGCGCCGGCCAGGAAGCGCGGGCGAAGTATCCGCTCCGCGAAGCCCGGATCGAGGTCAAGGAAGTCGAAGGGTCGCCGGGTTCGTACACCGCCGTCGCCCATCTGCGCCCCTGGCTGCAGTTCGAGGAACTGACGACATCGATGCGCCTCGTCGCACGCATCCCCAAGGCGAGCTAGGGCTGCAATAGGACAGCCCATGCCCGGTGAAGGACGCGTCGACGCGGATCTGGACGGCGAAACCGCCCTCCTGTCCGCGCCGGCGCGTCCCGCCGTTGCGGCCCCTGCGCCGCCCGATCCCGACCGTGCGGCACGGGTCCGCGCGCGCGCCGTGCGTGCCATCGCGGCGATCGACCGGATGTTGTCGACGCAGCTCGATGCCGTCCTCCACGATCCGGCGCTGCAACGGCTCGAATCGCTGTGGCGCGGCGTCGAATGGCTGGTCGACGGCATAGGCGAGGATCCGCAGGTCAAGCTGCGCATCCTCGACGTGCGCTGGGGCGAGATTGCCCGCGATCTCGAACGCGCGCTGAGTTTCGATCAGAGTGTGTTGTTCGACCGCATCTACAGCGATGAATTCGGTTCGCCCGGCGGCGAACCCTTTGGCATGATCATCGTCGATCACCAGATCTGGCACCGCACCGGCGGTCGCGAGCGCACGGATGACATCGCCGTGCTCGGCTCGCTCGCCGAAGTCGCGGCGGCAGCGTTCTGCCCGACCATCCTCGGCGTCGATCCGCGCATGCTTGGGCTCGACGGCTTCGACGAGATCGATTTGCGCCAGGATGTCGCCGGCACGCTGTCGGGGAGTGAATATGCGCGCTGGGACCGGTTGCGCAGCCAGTCCGATTGCCGCTTCCTCGGTGCCGTCGTGCCGCGGCTGCTCGGTCGCCGACTGCACCGCGGCCGCGACTATCCGCGGCTCGGTTTCGTCTATGACGAACAGGTGCGCGGGCCGCAGGACCTGCTGTGGATCAACGGCGGCTTCGGCCTCGCCCAGGTTGCGGCGCGGGCGATGCGCATCCATCGCTGGCCGGCGGGCATCCGCGGCGCCACCTCGGCTGGCGACGGCGGGGTCGTGGAAGGCCCGGTGCGACAGTATCTGCCCAGCGACCATGATCGCGTCGTGGCGCGCTTTGCTGTCGAAAATGCCATATCGGAGGAACAGGAGGTGGCGCTCAACGCCTCGGGCCTGATGGCGATCCGGCAGTTGCATCTGACTGGCGCGGTCGCGTTC
>JANOCM010000490.1:0-2904 GCA_031412175.1 Alphaproteobacteria bacterium | reverse complement strand
ACGCTGCGCACCATCGTCCGCCAGTCCGAACAGCCGCATGTCCAGCGCGTGCTCTCGCGCGTCCACGCCGGTGTCGTCGAGGGCCGCCGCTTGTCCGAAGCCATGGCGCTGGCGCCCGAAAGCTTTCCGCCGCTGTACCGTGCGATGGTGTCTGCCGGTGAAAGCTCCGGCTCGCTTCCCGAAATCCTCGAACGCCTCGCCGATCTGCAGGAACGCCAGGCGACAGTGCGCGGCAAGGTCGTCGCTGCCATCGCCTATCCGGCAGCGCTCGCTATCGTCGCCACCGCCGTCGTAATCGCGCTGATGATCTTTGTCGTGCCCAAGGTCGTCGCCCAGTTCGAAGATATCGGCCAGGCGCTGCCGCTGCTCACCCGCATCGTCATCGCGCTGTCGGATTTCCTGGCGGCGTGGTGGGGGGGACTGGTGCTGTTCATTGCCGGGGGCGGGCTGCTGTTCCAGCGCGCCATGCGCGACGAAGGCTTTCGCCTGCGCTTCGATAGCTGGCTGCTCGGGCTGCCGCTGCTCGGCCGGCTGCTGCGCGATCTCCATGCCGCGCGGCTGGCGCGCACGCTTGCCACAATGGTCGCCAGCCGGCTGCCGCTGATCGAAGGGTTGGCGCTGACCACCGGCACGGTCAACAACCGCGCGTTGCGCCGCGCCTCCGAAGACATTGTCGTCGCCATCCGCGAAGGCGGCAGCCTGTCGGCGGCGCTGCGCCGGTCGGGCGTGTTCCCCCCCCTGCTCGTCTATATGGCCGCCGGCGGCGAAAGCTCCGGCCGGCTCGACCTGATGCTCGAACGCGCTGCCGACTATCTCGAGCGCGAATTCGACACCTTCACCGCAACGGCCTTGTCGCTGCTCGAACCCGGGGTCATCATCGTCATGGGCGGCATCGTTGCGGCCATCGTGCTGTCGATCCTGCTGCCTATCCTGCAACTCGATACGCTGGCTGCCCAATGAGGCCCACGATGAGGAACGATGTGATCCGCAAACCCAATGAAGACGGCTTCACACTCGTCGAGCTGATGGTGGTCATCGTCATCATCGGGCTGCTGGCGACGGTGGTGATCGTCAACGTGCTGCCGACGCGCGACAAGGCGATGGTCGAAAAGGCCAAGGCCGATATTTCGCTGATCGAGCAGGGCCTCGAAATGTACCGGCTCGACAATTTCAACTATCCGGCTGGCGACCAGGGGCTGGCGGCGCTGCGCGAACCGCCGGTCGGCCTCGCCCAGCCCGATCGCTACCGCCGTGGCGGCTATCTCAAGCGCCTGCCCGACGACCCCTGGGGCAAGCCCTATCAATACGCCAACCCGGGCACGCATGGCGCGGTCGACATTTATTCGCTCGGCGCCGATGGCGCACCGGGCGGGACCGGTGAAAATGCCGATATCGGCAACTGGAAGTAGCGCGCGACAGCACCGCGAGGCCGGCTTCACGCTGGTCGAACTGATGGTGGTGCTGGTCATCCTCGGGCTGGCTTCGGCTGCCGTCGTCATCAACATCCCCGATCCGCGCGGCAATCTTGGCGACGAAGCCGAAGGCTTTGCGGCGCGGCTGGTATCGGCGCGCGATCTGGCGATCGTCGGCGGTGGCGACATCGCGGTGCGCATCGACGCCGGCGGCTATGGCTTTGCCCGCCGCGCCGGTGATGGCTGGCAGCCGGAAACCGCCAAGGCGCTGCAGCCGCGCCGCTGGGGCGAGGGCATCGAGGCGCTGAGCCGTATCGAAGGCGGCGAAGCCGTGGTGTTCGACACCACCGGGCTGGCTACCCCCGCCCTCGTCACCCTGCAGCGCGGCGCCGCGCGCAGCACCATCGTCGTCGACGCGGCGGGAAGCGTGCATGTCGAAGCCCGCTGAATCCGGTTTCACGCTGATCGAAGTGCTGGTCGCGCTGGCGATCTTCAGCCTTGCGGCACTGGCGCTGCTGCGGCTGCAAGGGGCGGCGTTGGGCACCACGGCGCGGCTCGACGAACGCACGATGGCGGATATCGTCGCGCAGAACATCGCTGCCGAGGTGATGGTTGCCGCCCAGCCGCCGGGGTTCGGCACGACCGCCGGCGACATCGACAATGGTGGGCGGCGCTGGCGCTGGACACAGCAGGTCGACCGCAGCCCCGATCCACGGCTGCAGCGCATCGAAATCCGTGTCGCCGGGCCCGATGGCGGCACCGCGGCAACACGCACCGTCGTGCGGCGGGCGGCATGAAGACCAACGGTTTTACCCTGGTCGAGCTGCTGATCGCCTTGTCGATCTTTGCCGTCCTGTCGCTCGCCGGCGTCTCGTTGCTGTCGTTCAGCATCGATGCCCGGCAGCGCACCGGCCAGCGGCTCGATGCGCTGGCCAGCATCGTGCGCACCCGCGCGCTGCTGTCCGCCGATCTGGCGCAGGCGGCGCCGCGGCCGTGGCGCGACCAAAATGGCCTGCGCCACCCGGCGTTCAGCGGCGGCGGTGCGGCCTCGCTCGAACTGGTGCGGCGCGGCTGGCGCAACGATGGCGGCATGGCGCGATCGTCGTTGCAGCGCGTCGCCTACCGGCTCGAGGGTGACCGCTTCGAACGCGTTTCGGTGCCGATGGTCGATGGCGCCGTCGCCAATCCGCCAGCAGTGCTGCTCACCGGCGTCACCGCGCTGCGGCTGCGCTTTCATGCCGCCGGCGAATGGCGCGACGACTGGCAACCGCTGGCCAGCGATGCCATGCCCGATGCGGTCGAGCTGACGATCGCGTCGGCCGAAGTGCCAAGCCTGCGCCAGGTGTTTCTCGTCGGGCCGGGGCCGGCGGCATGATGGTGCCGAAACCCCGGGAACGCGGCGCCGCGCTGCTGACCGTGCTGATCCTCGTCGGCATTCTTGGCGCCGTCGCTGTCGCAGTCTTTGATCGGCTGCGGCTGGCGACGATGCTGA
>JANOCM010000489.1:0-5513 GCA_031412175.1 Alphaproteobacteria bacterium | reverse complement strand
GAAGTGCGCGCCGAGGATTTGCTGTTCGCCACGCTCGACCCGACGATGCGCGCCATCAAGCTGCCGGGGCATGACAAGGTTGTGGTGTCCGACACTGTCGGGTTCGTGTCCGACCTGCCGACGCAACTCGTCGCCGCCTTCCGCGCGACGCTGGAGGAGGTCACCGAAGCCGATCTGATCGTCCATGTCCGCGACATCTCGCATCCCGACAGCGACGCCCAGGCCGCTGATGTCGCCAATGTGCTGAGCGGTCTCGGTCTTGCCGACGAGTTGAAGCGCGTGCCGATGCTGACCGTCTATAACAAGATCGATGCGATGACTGCGGATGAGCTGGCGGCGCTGCAGGGCAGGGTGGATGACGATGCCGTGCTGGTATCGGCATTGACCGGCGCCGGGCTCGACACGCTGCGCGATCGCATGGCGATCATGCTGCGCGCCGGCACCCATGTGCACGAATTTCACCTTGCTGCCGGCGACGGCCGCCGCCTCGCCTGGCTGCACGAGCATGGCGAAGTGATCGCCCGCGACAGCGACGCCGCCGGGCTGGCGTTGCAGGTGCGCCTCAGCGACGCCGATCGGGCACGGTTTGCGGCGCTATAGGTTTCAGTTCTTGCAGGTTCCGTTGGTGACGCCGGTCAGCGCTTCGAACTGGCTGACGCGCGACGTGCTCGCCCAGAAATTCTTGTAGGTGACGACCGCGTTGGGCATTTTCCGGTTGGCCCCGCAGACGATGTAGCTGGTGTTGGCGAAATTGGCCTGGTCGGCAAATACGAAATAGGCAGCATCGCCATTGCCTTCGTCGCGCGCCAGATGGCAGGCCCGGCAGGCGGTGCCATAGACTTCGTGATAGCCACCGGGGCTGCCGCCCCAGGCTGGCGGCGGCGCCGGCAGCACGGGCTTCTTCGCACCCGCGAACCCGGTCGTGTACCAGGCATCGATCAACCGGCCGATCGGCATGCCAACTGTCGTGCCGCGCACCATCTGGTTGAGCCGGGTAAAGGCCGTCAACTCCGCATTGTTGAGCGAATTGTTGTTGGCGCCGCTGTGCGACCATTGTCGATTGGCCGAATAGCGGAACGACGGCAGGTCGAACTCCCGAAACCGCGCGAACTCCGCCTTGTTGCCGGCGTTGACGGTGCCGCCGTGGCAGACGAGGCACAGGTACGGCACCGGCTTTGGCCCGAAGCCATCGAGATCGGCGAACTTGATCCGTGTCGAAGTCGCGACGCCGCCATTGTAGACGTAGAATTGCACGTTCTGGTTGCCGACCGCGGCAGCATCATATTCCATGACGACGGTCGCAGCCTGTGTCGCGGGATTGCGGCTCTCGGCATCGTCGGCATTCTGCGGGTTCTGATCGGGCAGGCCATAGTTGGTGACATAACAGGCGACGTTGCTGCCGGTTTTCTGGCAGTTCATGTCGCGGCCAAAGCCCAGGTCGTTGTGGTTCATATAGGGTGCGCGGGTGAAGCTGGCGTTGCCGCCTTCGCCCGCCGGGCCGAAATTGTTGAGGCCCCACCAGTCGCCGAGCGTCGTCTTGGCGTTCCCCGGATCGACCGCGGTGTAATAGGCCGTTGCGGCGGCATCGCCATCGGCCGGGTTGAACTGGGTGCCCCCCGGGCCGATCAGGAAGAACGGCCGGCCCGAAGCATCCTGCTCGGCATAGGGCGGCACGACCCCGGGCGCTTCGCTCAGCACAATCGGCGTGCCGCAGGGTTCATAAGGGTAGGGGGGCCACAGGTCGGTGCCGGTCATCTTGGGCCGCGTATCGGTGTTGATGATGTTGTCGATCAGCAGGACCTGCTGGTTCTGAAAGGTGCCACGAACCTCGACACGCAGCGAATTCGGCGTGCCGGTACCGAACGGGATGCGGAAGAGCGCGTGATATTGCACACCGTCGAGATCGGTTTCCTTCACCTGCACCGAGTTTCCGCCATAGCTGACATAGGCGCGCAGCACCTTGTTGCTCCAGCCGGCAAAAGCGCCCGGCGCGATTTCAAGGCGTACGCAGGTGGCAAAGGCCGGGTCGGTGCCGGCGACATCCATGTTGATTTCGCTGAAATGTGTCGTCTTGCCGACATAGGTCGGGCCGGCGGGGGTGGCCTGCAGTTGGGCCTGGCCTTCCTCGATCCAGCGGCCCTGCTTGTCGTCATAACTCCATAGCGCAATCGCCGGCTTGGCATCGGCGACCTGTGACGGTGGCACCGGGATCCGGACCTCGGCAGCAACGCCGGGGCGCAACTTGAGCAGATTGCCGCCTGCATCGCGGAATTCGGCATAGGCGGCGCCGAAGCTGAGCAGTTCGGCGCGGTCGCCGCCGGCGGTGACGGCCTGATAATCGCCCGGGATGGCGCGGCGCGCCGGGTTGAGCGTGGCGCTCGATGCGGTGATATTGCCAACGACGGCGCTGCCATCCTGCCGGACGAAACCGTTGGCCGGGACGGCAATCTGGATACCACGCCGCCGGCATTGGTCGGCGATGAACGCCTTGGCGTCGGCCAGCAGCCGGGCATCAGCGCGCGGATCGGGGCGGGGGCCATCGCCGCGGCGCACGAAATCGGCCGGCATGACTGCCAATCCGGCGCGGCGGAGCAGCGGCGGCGGCCGGCCCTCGCGGCCTTCGCCGCAGAACCCGTTGCCGGTCTTGTCGTCGATGGTCAGCACTTGCGACGCGGGCAGCACGTCGACCTGGGCGCGGATCATCTCATAGGTCGCGCCGGTCGCGCTATTGTCGTGCACCCGCGACAGCCGCGCAAAACCAGGCCGGCTGATATTGAGCACATAGCGGTCATCAGCGAGGGGCGCTGCCTGCAGCGCAAACCAGCCGCGCGTGTCGGTGACAATCGTCTTGCCGGCGACGGACACTTCGGCATTGGCGATCGGCGCCCGGCTCGCCTCGTCGATGACGACACCCGAAAAATCGACGACCGGCGCCCCGGCGCGCAGCAGCACGCGCTGGTAGGCAAAGCCGCCGCGCCCGTCGCGCGCCATCACATAGCTGCTGCGCAGGCCGGACCCGGCGGGCAGTGACCATTTCTGATCGCGGCTGTTGCCACCGCTCAGCGTGCCGTTCGGCGCCGCAGCCCGCCACAGATATTCGACGGTGTCGTTTTCGGGATCGATGGCATCCGTGCGCAGCGCGATCACGGCGCCCGGATCGGCGCGCAGCGTCGATCGGCCATTCTGGTCGCCGGCGAACATCCCGGTCAGTCGCGGCGCGCGGTTGGGCAGGGTGAGGTCGAGCGGGGCGCCAGACGTGCCGACCACCGCGCGACTGGCGAGCTGCGCCTTTTCGCACGACGCGGCGACGCTGTGGCGCCCGGGCCTGAGACCGAAGATCGCATATTCGCCTTCGGTATTGGCGCGCACCGCCGGAGTCGCCGTACCGGTCGCATCGGGAGTGGCAGTGACCTTGGTGGAAACGTCGAGACCGAAGAAACTGTCGCTCATCCAGCACGGCCGGCTATCCCCGGTCAGCACGACCCCGGTCAGTGGCACGCTCCGCCCGCGCACGCCGATTTGCCCCGCCCACACGGTCGAGCGGCCGACGGCGAGCGCCTTGCTGCAGCCGCTGTTGCCATCGACGGTCCAGCAGGCATTGTAGGTGCCGGTACGCGTTGGCCGCAGGTCGAAACTGCCGTCCAGGCGGGTCTGCGTCGTGGCGACGATGGCGCCGGTGGCATTGCGCAGGGTAACCGTGATGTCGGGGAGTTCGATGGCGCGCTTTGCGTTGGCGGTTGGGGTGACGTCGCCGGTGCTGGCGTTGGTGAAGATCGTACCGATCACCCGGCCTGGGCGGATCAGCGGGACCGCGATGATCGCCGGGTTGCGGCCGACAGGCGCTATCGGAGGGGGAGGGGCGGGTTGCGCATTGCCGATCCAGCCGAGCCCACCGCCGACCACGACCGCGGCCGTTGCCCCGATTATCCGACCGTTGGCGCGTGCCCACGCAATGCGCATGATGACCGTCCCCCCGCGACAAGTCGCGGCTTCCTAGAGTGCAGCCGAGCCGGGCCTGCCGTTCGCGGCAAGTCTCTGTCAGGCCTCAGGTCTGCGATCCGGACAATGGCCTCGTCGCTTGCTGCGATCGGCCCATTGATCATTACACTTATACTACCGCAAAAATGTCGCACCCGCAAGTCGAGCATTAGTTTACGATCTGTTTACTTCATCGCACGTTCGGTCTCGCGCTCGGTTTGCTTGACCTTTTGCCACAGGTCTTCCTGCATTGCCAACGACATGCTGGCGAACTGACCGGCGGCGAGGGCCTCCATGGCGCGGAATCGCCGCTCGAACTTGGCATTGCCGGCGCGCAAGGCATCTTCGGCGTCGATATCGTGGCGGCGAAGCAGGTTGACGACAACGAATAGCAGGTCGCCGGCTTCCTCGCGGCGGTGAGCGGCGTCATTTGCTGCGTCGAACTCGCCGAGCTCCTCGTCGACCTTGGCGCGGATCTCGGCAATGTTTGGCCAGTCGAAGCCAACGCGTGCGGCGCGTGATTGCAGCTTTTCGGCGCGCATCAACGCGGGCAGGGCAGTGGCGACGCCATCAAGGGCGGAAACCGGCCGGTCAACCGTGCCCGCGGCGGCGCGTTCGGCAGCCTTGATGGCTTCCCAATCGAGCTTCTGCGCCGCGGCATCGACGGCGGCGGTGCCAGTGCCGAATATGTGCGGATGCCTGCGCTCCATCTTGTCACAGACGGCGTTGACCACGTCGTCCAGGCTGAAATGCCCGGCTTCCTCGGCCATGCGGCTGTGGAAGACGACCTGGAACAACAGGTCGCCCAGCTCCTTTTTCAGCTCCGCCATGTCACCATCGGCTATGGCTTCGGCGACTTCATAGGCTTCCTCGATCGTGTACGGCGCGATCGAAGCGAAATCCTGCGCCAAGTCCCAAGGGCAGCCACCCTGCGGATCGCGCAGTCGCGCCATGATGGCGGCAAGGCGGGCAAGGGTGGCGGGCGGTGCGGCAGGGCTCATCGAAAACCGGTAGCGCGGGCAGCCGCTGCCGTCACCGGGTGTTTCACCATCTGTTATCCCGATAATATGTATTATGTTAAATAATATCGACCTTGGCCAATCCGTACGGTTGGATTAACGCTGCCAGCGATGTCGTCAAAGCCCATCCCACAGGCCGCTGACCTGTTCGGCGACATCGAGGCAACACCAAAGGTCGGGCTGAAGGATTATGTTCCGGGGCTGCTGGTTGCCGGGCTTGCCACGATGGCCGCGGCAACGTTGACCAGCCGCTATGGCGCACCGTTGACCCTCATGTCGCTGCTGATCGGGCTGGCGCTGAATTTCCTGTCGGCCGACAGCCGGCTGACGCCGGGGCTTACCCTCGCCGCGCGTGAGCTTCTGCGCTGGGCCATTGTGCTCGTGGGCGCACGGATCACCTTTGCCCAGATCGTCGCGCTCGGTCCCGAAGCGCTGGTCATGGTCGTCATCACGATCGCCGCAACGATCGCCACCGGTGCAGTCGTCGCCAAGGCGATGGGCTTTACCACGCCGTTC
>JANOCM010000488.1:0-1854 GCA_031412175.1 Alphaproteobacteria bacterium | reverse complement strand
CTTCGGCGCCATCCCCGGCGACATCAACCTGTCGCGAACCGGCGACCTCGCCCAAGCCGCCGCGCGGTTGTTCGATCTGCTCCATATCGCCGAAGCCAGCGGCCGGGCCGCCATCGCCGTTGCACCGGTGCCGCACCACGGGCTCGGCGCGGCGATCAACGACCGGCTGGCCCGCGCCGCTGCGCCGAAAGAACTTGCGAACGATTCTCAATAGCATACACTCCCCGGCCTTGGCGCGGGAGAACGAACATGAAGATCGGCAATTTCATTGACGGCGGCGGCTATGGTCCGGGGGGCGGCCGCAGCGGCGTCGGGGCGCTGCCGCCCACCGAACAGCGGCTGCTGTGGGCGCTGCGCCGCCTGGCGCTGCTGCAGCCGCTGGGCAGCGCGCGCTGCCACGCCGTGCACATCGCCCTGCAACAGGAATTCGGCGACGCCGGCCAGGGTCTCGAACATCTGCTGCGCTGCTGGCTGGTCGGGCTGGCGCGCTGGGCACCGCGGCGGCTGGCGATCGGTACCCCGGCCTGCCCGCTCCTGACCGATGACGAAGCACGGTTGCTGCTGGCGCTGCGCATCGTCGCGGACGACTGTACCGCCGCCAATCGCGCGCTGGTGCCGCTCGCCGGAATCGACGGCGCGGCGCGGCTGCTGCCTTTGCTGACCGCCATCGATCTGCTCGTCGAAAATTCTGCGCGAAGCCCCTTGTCAAAATGCGTCGAAGATATATCTTGGACGACATGAGAAACTCAGGGAGGCATCCGATGCACAATCATGACGGCAATTGCGGCCACAGCGGCCGGCGTTTCAACTGGCGCGGCCAGGCGTTTTCGGCCTTTGCCGATCGCTTCGGCGAACAGCTCACCGAGGCGGTGTTCGGCCCCGGCCCCGGCTTTGCCGGCGGCGGTCCGCGTGGCGGTGGCGGTCGTCGCGGTGGCGGCCGCCAGCGCGTCCTCGACAGCGCCGAGCTGCGGCTCGTCCTGCTCCACCTGATCGCCGAACAGCCGCGCCACGGCTATGAACTGATCAAGGCGATCGAAACCCTGTCGGGCGGCGTCTATGCCCCCAGCCCGGGCATGGTCTATCCGACGCTGACCTTGATCGCCGATGTCGGTGAGGCCGATGAAAAGGCCGAAGGCAGCCGCAAGCTGTATGCGATTACCGAGGCTGGCACCGCGGCGCTGGCCGCCGAGGCCGAAGCGGTCAAATCCGCGATGGCGCGACTCGAGGCGCTGGCGAAGATGAGCGAGCGCACCGATTCGGCCCCCGTGCGCCGCGCCATGCGCAACCTGCACACGGCGCTGCACACGCGATTGTCCGACGACAACAGCGACCGCGAGCTGCAGCTGAAGGTCGCCGCGATCCTCGACGAGGCCGCGAGCAAGGTCGAGCGGCTGTAACCTTCTCCCCTCCCTTGAAAGGGAGGGGTCGGGGGTGGGTGTGTATCGCCAGCACTGAACTCCGATAGCCGCGCGACTCACCCACCCCCAGCCCCTCCCTTGAAAGGGAGGGGAGCAGGGCATAGCCTGTTTCCAAAGGGGACAGGCCATGCTGCGTTTGACGACTTTGCTGCTGCTCGGTGTCGCGGCGCCGGCGCTGGCGGCGCCCGATACCGTCCTCACCAACGGCGTCATCTACGATGGCAGCGGCGGCGCGCCCTACCCCGGCTGGGTGGCGCTGACCGGCGACCGCATCAGCGCCATGGGAACCGGCACGGCCCCCGCCGCCGCGCGCAGCATCGACGTGAAGGGCCAGGCGATCGCGCCGGGCTTCGTCAACATGCTGTCGTGGGCGACCGAAAGCCTGATCGCCGATGGCCGCGCGCAAAGCGATATCCGCCAGGGCGTCACGCTCGAG
>JANOCM010000487.1:0-2273 GCA_031412175.1 Alphaproteobacteria bacterium | reverse complement strand
CACGAACAGGCCGGCGTCGCGCCACGCCAGGTCACCCCGCAGCGTGAACACCAGCGTCACCGCCGGGTTGAAATGCGCCCCCGAGATCGGCCCGAGCATGGTGATCAGCACGAACAGCATCGCCGCGGTCGCCAGTGTGTTGCCGAGCAGCGCCACCGCGACATTGCCGCCGGCGAGTTGCTCGGCCATGATTCCGGAGCCGATGACGGTAGCGAACAGCATCGCGGATCCGATCGCCTCGGCCGCCAGGCGCCGCGCCAGGCCGGCGCTCACAGGCTGCGCTGCATGTAGACGACATCGAGCCAGCGGCCGAATTTCAGCCCGACACGGGTCAACCGCCCGGCCTCGCGAAAGCCGCAGGCGGTGTGGAGGCCGATTGAGGCGACATTGCCGGCGCCATCGCCGATGACCGCGATCATCTGCTGGAAGCCGGCGTCTTTTGCGGCATCGCAAAGCGCCGCCAGCAGCGCCTTGCCGACGCCACTGCGGTGTGCGCCGGCGGCGACATAGACCGAATTCTCGCAGGTGCGGGCATAGGCCGGGCGATCGCGGAACTGCGCCGCATAGGCATAGCCGGTGATCGCGCCATCGCGCTCCGCCACCAGCCACGGCCAGCCGGGGCCGTGCACGCGGGCGATGCGCGCCGCCATTTCGGCGGCAGCGGGGGCATCATATTCAAAGGTCGCGGTGCCGTGCAGCACCTCGGGGGCATAGATGGCGGCGATGGGGGCGGCGTCGGCCGGCGTGGCGGGGCGGATCATGAGGCGCCGGTGATTTTTTTCGCCGTCTTCCTTGGTGAAATCCTGTGGCAGCGCGGTGTCGAGCACTTCGAGCACCCTTTCGGACGGCCGCGCCAGCACGATGCCGCGTGGCCCGAACACCATCGGCCGGTTGATCAGGATCGGGTGCTGCGTCATGGCGGCGAGGATTGCGGCATCATCGGCATCCTCCAGCCGCAGTTCCGCCGCTGGCGTGCCCTTCAGCCGCATCAGGGCCTTTGCCCCGCCGACCGCCGCAGCCGCCGTGGCGATTTCGGCCGGCGCCGGCACATCGTTCAGATATTCGACGACGACGGGCTCCACACCGGTGGCGCGGATCATCGCCAGCGCATTGCGCGAGGTGCCGCAGTTCGGATTGTGCCAGATGGTGACCGTCACCCGCAGCATCCCGTCGCGGGTTTGGGCGTCGCTTTCGGTGCCAGCGCGGGCGCACAGCAGGCGCCATCGGCGGCATTGGCCGATGTCGCCAGCCGCGCCAGCGCCGGCGATGTGCCATAATCGGCGGCGGCGCCGCGGGTCAGGAAGGTTTCCCAGACGACGCCCTGCGGATCGCTGATCCACGCCTTGGTCGACGTGGCGTAGCAGCAGGTGGTGGCGCCTTCATCGAGCACCGGGCCATCGGCGCGCGCCAGCCGCGCCGCGACCTCGGCGAGTTCGGCGTCATCCTCGACCTGGATGCCGAGATGTTCGATGCCGCGCCCGGCATGGCCGGTCGAGATGGCAAAGTTGACGCGCGGATCCTCGAGCATCCATTTGGCATAATCGGGTTGCACCACCGTCGGCTCGGCGGCGAATAGCGTCGAATAGAAACCGATCGAGGTCGGCAGGTCATCGACCCCGACATGGACGTGCAGGCGCTTCATTGTGGATTTCCTTCCAAATACTTGGCGGGCGTGGCGGTGCCGATGTCGCGCAGCCGGTTCTGCAGCGACAGGCTGTCGAGGCCGCGGAACGGCAGGCTGGTAAACAGGCTGATCCGGTTCTGCAGCAACCGGTAAGTGTCGTAGAATACCGCATAGCGTTCGGCGTCGGACCCTTCGAACGCCGCCGGGTCGGGCAGCCCCCAATGCGCCGTCATCGGCTGGCCGGGCCACACCGGACAGACTTCGTTGGCGGCATTGTCACAGACGGTGAACACGAAATCGAGCGGCGGCGCGCCGGGCGCCGCGAATTCTTCCCAGCCTTTCGATCGCAGCATGCTGGTGTCGTGATTGAGCTTGGCAAGGATATCGAGCGCCGTCGGATCGACATGGCCGCGCGGCATCGATCCGGCGGAAAACGACCGGAACCGCCCCAGGCCTTCGCGCGCCAGGATGGCCTCGGCGATGATCGATCGCGCCGAATTGCCCGTGCAGAGAAACAGCACGTTGAGCTCGCGATCCCAGTTGCGGTCGGTCATCGTGCGGCCCCTTGCTAAGCGGCGACGCTGGCGGGCGCGCAGGCGGCGCCGCTGCAGCAGTTTTCGGTGAGGAAATCGACAAGGCCGCGCATCGC
>JANOCM010000486.1:0-15952 GCA_031412175.1 Alphaproteobacteria bacterium | reverse complement strand
TCGGCGAACGGCCCGTCCTGGACATCCCATTTGCCATCGCTGATGCGCAGGGTCGTCGCGGTGTCGGGTGTGAGCAGGCCGTTGCCCGAATGCATGACGCCGGCGGCGCTCATCGCCCCCATATAGGCGCTCCAGGCGCCCCAATAGGCCGGCGCATCGGGGGTGTTGCGGCGCCCCTGTTCGGCGGCGGTTTCGAAATAGAGCAGGGTGTATTGCATGGTGCTATCCTTCCGTCGGTTTGGGTGGTTGGCAATTACATTCCGGTCCTGGCCGGGGCATGGGCGATGATGTCGACGCGGCCGGTCCTCGCCGCCGGGATGTTGGCCGCGAGTGCCTTGGCCGCGGCGAGATCGGCGGCTTCGATGATGAAATATCCGGTCGGCGTCGGCCCGCTGGCAGTGCCGCCGAGGCTGGCGGCAGCGCGCGGTTCGAGCGCGGCGCCGCCCTTCAGCGCGCCCGATTTGGCCAGCGCCTGGCCGGCTGTGGCAAAGCCGGACCAGTAGGCGGCGCCTTTCGGGCCATCGTCGCCGCGCAGCGCCAACTGCGCGGGGGTTTCGTGGATAACGAGGGTATATTCGCGCGCCGCCGCCGGGGTGGCGGCAAGGGCGAGCAGCAGCAGGGGCAATCGCGGCATGGCAATCTCCGTCAGGGCACCGGAAAATGCCGGCGCCTGAACCGATGAGCGGCGGCTTTGGCGGATTTCGACAATCGCCGGCGTTATTTTCCGGTTAGCGGCGCACCGTAATGACATTTGATCGGCAGGCTCGCCTGCCATAGAATTGCCGCAGCGCGGAGGGGAACAGCCATGGCGACACTTGCCGATCGGCCGCGGGTCACGGTGCCGGGTGACGGGCGGTTTTTTCTCAATTCGGCCTTTGCCATGGCGGCGGTCATCGTTGCCGGCTTTTCGTTGCAGCTCGCAATGGGACGATCGAGTTTTGCCTCGCCGCCGCTCGTCCATGCCCATGCCATCGTCTTCATGGGCTGGGTGGCGCTGTACGTGGCGCAGAATTATTTCGTGGCGACCGGCAACACGGTGATGCACCGCCGCCTCGGCTGGATCGCGACCGGCTGGATCGTCGCGATGGTGGTGCTGGGCTGCCTGGTGACGCTGGCGATCGTCCGCCGCGGGCAGGTGCCGTTCTTTTTCCAGCCGCTGCAGTTCCTCATTTTCGATCCGGTGTCGGTGTTCACCTTTGCCGGGTTGAGCGCGGCAGCGATCGTGCTGCGGCGGCAGACCGGCTGGCATCGGCGGCTGCATTTCTGCGGCATGGCGTTGCTGCTCGGGCCGGGCTTTGGCCGGCTGCTGCCGATGCCGCTGCTGCCGCCCTGGGCGTTCGAGGCGACGTTCGTAGCGACACTGATCTTTCCAATCATCGGCGTCATTGCCGACCGGCGGCGCAGTGGCCGCGTCCATCCGGCGTGGGGCTGGGGCATCGGCACGATGGTCGCGTCGCTGCTGGTCGTCGAGGTGGTGAGCTACAGCGCGGTGGGGCTGGCGATCTACGATCGGGTGACGGCCGGAACGCCTGGCGCGTCAGTGGCGCCGCTGGCATTTCCGGCATCGCCGGCGGACGGACGCGTTACCGGCAGAACCTGAGCGATCCCTGTCCCTCCTCCTTGCGGGGAAGGCGACTCGGCGCCAGCCGAGCGGGGTGGGGGTTCACAAACGCCGACGCGAGCGACCCCCACCCCGCTCGCTGCGCAAGTCGCCCTCCCCGCGCGACCGGAGGTCGCCTTCGGCGACGGGGGGAGAGAGGCAGCGCCTAATCGTCGAGCGCCGCATAGACCATCGTCCGCACCTCGCGGCGAACCGGATAGGTGCTGCTCGGGATCAACTGGGTCATGAACAGCCCGATCAGGTCCTCCTCGGGATCAACCCAGAAGAAGGAGCTCGCGGCGCCCCCCCAGAAGGCATCGCCGTCGCTGCCCGGCATCAATGTCGCCGCCGAATTCATCGTCGTCGCAAAACCGAGACCAAAGCCGATGCCTTCGTAGGCGGCTTCCGAAAACAGCGACTTCGACATCGCGGCGATGCTGCTGTTGCCGGGCAGATGGTTGGCGGTCATCAGGTCGAGCGTCTTGCGGCCGATATAGCGATGGCCGTCGGCGCTGCCGCCATTGAGCAGCATCTGGGCGAATTTCATGTAGTCGCCGGCGGTCGAAACCAGCCCGCCGCCGCCCGAGATGAAGCTGGGCGGCGTGAGGTAGCTGCTGCCCTGGCAATCATCCTGCACGGCGATGCCGCCGGCGCGCGTCGGTTGGTAGCAGCTGGCGAGGCGATGGCCCTGGCCGTCGCGGACATGGAAGCCGGTGTCGACCATGCCCAGCGGCGTGAACAGGCGCTCGGCGAGGAAATCCTCGAACTTCTGGCCCGACACGACTTCGACCAGCCAGCCGCAGACGTCGGTGGCGACTGAATAATTCCAGCTGTCGCCGGGCGAGAATTCCAACGGAATTTTGGCCAGCGCGGTGATCATCTCGGGCAGGGTGCCGGCCTTTTCGATCTCGCCGATCTTTTCGCGGCGATAGGCTTCATCGACATTGGTGCGCAGCTGGAAGCCATAGGTCAGCCCCGAGGTGTGGCGCAGGAGGTCGACGACCTGCATCGGCCGCTTCACCGGCGTCGTCTGGAACCCCATGCGGTGGGTGCCGCCGGCGAACACGCCGAGGTTTTTCCATTCGGGAATATAGCGATGCACCGGCTCCTCGAGCGCGATCCTGCCTTCCTCGACGAGCATCATCAGCGCCACCGAGGTGATCGGCTTGGTCATCGAATAGATGCGGAAGATCGTATCCTCGGCGATCACCGCCCCACGCTCGACATCGGCATGACCGGTCATCCCCAGATGCGCGATATCGCCGTGGCGGGCGACCATCGTCAGCGTGCCGGGCAGCTTGCCGGTCGCGACGTACTTCTCATCGAGGAAGCGATCGATGCGCGCCAGGCGCTCCGGCGAGAAGCCGAGTTCATCGGGCATGGCAATGGTCCTTACAGGGTCGGCTGGTCGAAACGCCGCGGGCTGATTTCGCCGTGGAGTTTCAGGATCGCATCGCTGCCGGCAGTCTTGCACAGGCCGGGCACCAGGCCGTGGACGATGCACTTGGCCGCCGCAATGCCCAGCCGGGCGCCGACGCCGAACGCGGCCGCCATATGCTCGAAATAGCTTTCGTTGACGGCACGCGGGTGATCGACGAACAGGCGGGCGAACATTGCGGGCTCCCTTTGGCGATGCCGCCATATTCCCCAAAAATCACGCCGCCGCCAGCCCGGCAAAGCGCGCCCGCCCGCCCATCAGGCGATTGAGCAGCAGCGCGACGGCGATGCAGGCGAGCAGGGTGACCAGCATCAGGTGGATGTAATGCAGCGGCGTCCACACCCAAGTGAACACCGCGTACAGCCCGACGCCGAACGCCAGCGCCGCCATCACCGCCCCCGCCTTCACCCCCTTGAACACCAGCCCGACGATGAACGCCGACAGGATCGGCATCGACAACAGCCCGTTCAATTGCTGGACGAGGTTGATGATCGACGCAGTGCCGGCATAGACCGGCACCAGCGCGATCGAAACGATGACGAAACCCACCGAAATCAGCGTGTTCAATCGCCGCACATCGGGGTTGGCGTCGATATAGCTTTCGTGGATGTCGCAGACATACAGTGTCGTCGTGGAGTTCAGGATCGACGTATAATGCGTCAGCACCGCCGCGCACATGAAGGCGGCAAAGGCGCCCGACGCCCAGGCCGGCATCACCGCGGCGACGACCCGGCCATAGGTGGCATCACCGGTGACGCCAAACAGCTTGTACGCGGCGACGCCCGGCAGCACGACGATCGCGGGCACGATCAGGATCCGGATGATGCCGGCGGCGAACACGCCCTTTTGCCCCTCGCGCAGATTGGGCGCCGCCATCGCGCGCTGGGTGATCGTCTGGTTGGTCGACCAGTAGAACATCTGGATGAAGATCATGCCGGTCAGCAGCGTCGGCCAGGGGATCGGCGAATCCGGCCCGCCGGCCATGCTCAGGCGCTCGGCGGGAATGCCGTCGAACGACCAGCCGATCGCCGACATGGCGAGGACCACCACCGCCAGCGCGCTGCCGAGCACGCCGACGCCGGCAATCGTGTCATAGACCGCGACAGCGCGCAGCCCGCCGAGGATGGCGTAGAGTGACCCCGCCACGCCCAGCACCGCAGCCAGCGGCAGCAGCGGCAGGTCGACGCCCGAAACCGTGCGCAGGAACAGCGCGCCGGTGTACAGCGCGATCGGCAGGTAAATCAGGATATTGCCGGCGAGGAACAGCCCCGAAACCAGCGCGCGCAGGTGTTTCGAGCCATATTTCTTCTGCAGCAACTCGGTCGTCGTCGTGCAGTTGTTGCGATAGTAAATCGGCAGGAATATCAGCGCCAGCATCGCCAGCCCGGCGACGGCGGAGAGTTCCCACCACGCCAGCAGCAGCATCTGGTTGCCGTTCATGCCGACCAGCTGCTCGGTCGACAAATTGGTCAGCGTGATCGACCCGGCGATGAACGGCCAGGTCAATCCGCCGCCGGCAAGGAAGAACTCGCGGTTGCTGTTGGTGTTGCGGCCGCCGGTTTCACCCGCCGCGCGCGCCATGCGGCGGGTCTGCCACCAGGTCGCCGCCGCCATCAGCACGGTCAGCGCCACGAACACGCCGATCTGCACGATATTCAACGCCGATCCCCCGCCTTTTGCCGGCAACGTTGCACGCCGGCTTTGCCGGCAACGTTGCACGCTGGCGTCAGCCGCGCTAGGGCCGCCGCAGGCTGGGGGCGATTAGCTCAGTTGGTAGAGCGCTTCCTTTACACGGAAGATGTCGGCGGTTCGAGCCCGTCATCGCCCACCATGCCCCCACGCTGCGCCGCGCAAGGTGTTGCTGCAACGCAACAACGCGGCGGCAATTGCCGCCAAATCCGCCACAGACCCGCGATTGTCACAATCGCACTATGGCCCTGTAACATAAACGTCATAGAGCGCGGCCAAAGGGTCGGTAACGAGTCGGCCAATCGGCCTGATCCAGCCTTTCATTCGCTCATCGCGTTCCAGATCCAGTCGGTAACAGGGGTTCCCTTTCATGCGTCATCTTCGTCTCGGTTGTGCCATCGCGGCCCTGGTTGCACCGGTCGCCATCCCGACCGCTGCTGTCCACGCCCAGGAAACCTCGTCCGCCATCCGCGGCCAGGTCAACACCAGCGCCGGCGCGCCGGTCGCCAACGCAACCGTCGTCGTCACCCACACCCCGTCGGGCACGCGCACGACGCAGACGACCGATGCCAACGGCGTGTTCAACGCCACCGGCCTGCGCCTTGGCGGCCCCTACAGCGTCACCGTGCAGGCGCCGGGCTTCGATCCTGCCGACGAAACCGTCGCCAATCTGGCCGCCGGCACGCCGCAGCGCCTCGAGGTCATCCTCGCCAATGTCGGCGAAACGCTGACCGTTTCGGCCAGCCGCCAGCGTTCGGCGATCACCATCGCCAGCGGCCCGGCTTCGGTGCTGACGGCAGAGGACATTCGCGGCATTTCGACCGTGAACCGCGACATCCGCAACCTCGCCGTCCGCAACCCGCTGGTCTCGCTCGATCCGACCAATGGCGGCGCCATCTCGATCGCCGGGCAGAACAACCGCTTCAACCGCATCACCGTCGACGGTATCCAGTTCGGCGACCCGTTCGGCCTCGAAGCCGGCGGTCTTGCCTCGGCGCGCGGCCCGGTACCGCTCGACGCCATTGCCGAATTTTCGGTCGAAATCGCCCCCGTCGACATCCAGCAGGGTGGTTTCCAGGGCGGCGCCATCAACACCCAGCTCAAGTCGGGCGGCAATGATTTCCACGCCCAGGGCTTCTTCACCTATTCGTCGGACAGCCTCGCCGGCACCAAGACCCGCGGCGTCGACCGTCCACGCGACTTTGAATCGAAGATCTTCGGCGCCCAGCTGACCGGCCCGATCATCAAGGACAAGCTGTTCTTCGCCGTCACCTGGGAGCGGTTGCGCGATTCGACGCCGTCGGCGGTGCAGGCCAGCGACCTCGGCATCACCCAGGCGCAGATCGACCAGATCAACACGATCGCCGATACCCGCTACAATTTCGAGGCCGGCCAGGTCGCCAACAACATCCAGGAGCGCGATGACAAGGTCGTCGCCAAGATCGACTGGAACATTGCCGACGGTCACCGCGCCGCCTTCACCTACATCTACAACGAGGGCAATCTGCTCGCCGGCCAGACCGGCACAGACCAACCCGGCGCGCCCAACCCCACGCTGGCGCTCGAATCGAACAACTACAACCAAGGTTCGGTCAACCACTATGGTGTGTTCCAGCTGAACGACCAGTGGAGCGACAGCTTCTCGACGCAGCTGCGCGTCAGCTACAATGATTATGTCCGTCTGCAGGAGCCCTTCGGCGACAAGAGCTTCGGCCAGTTCCAGGTTTGCCTCGAGCCCAACGCGACAACCGGCAGCGCGAATCCGGCTTGCCCGCAAAGCGCCACCGGCCGCCCGGCGACCCGGCGTATCCAGTTCGGTCCCGATGTGTCGCGCCAGGCCAACGAGCTTTCGGCGCAGACCTTGGGTATCGAGTTCCAGGCGCAGCTGAAGATGAACAATCACACGGTCAAGCTGATCGCCGAACGCCGCGGCCAGGATTTCAACAACCTGTTCGCGCAGAACGTTTCGGGCAATTTCCGCTTCGATTCGATCGCCGATCTCCAGGCCGGCCGCGCCAATCAGCTCGTGTACTCGGCGCCGCTGCGCGGTGACATCGACACGGTGCGGGCGCTGTTCGCGAACAACGTCTACACCTTCGGCCTCCAGGATGTCTGGGATGCCACCGACTCGCTGACGCTGACGGCCGGTTTCCGCTGGGACCTGTATGAAACCCCCGACCGCCCGGTTTACAATGCCGATTTCCTGGCACGTACCGGCATCCCGAACAATTCCAGCCTCAACGGCCGCCAGGTCTTCCAGCCGCGGGTCGCCGCAAACTGGACCGCCAGCGATCGTCTGCGCGTCCGGGCCTCGGCCGGGCTGTTCGCCGGTGGCAATCCGAACGTCTGGATTTCGAACAATTATTCGAACCCCGGCCCGACGCTGGGTACCGCCACCGTGGCACGCGCCCTGAATGGCACCTTCGCCATCACCGGCGTCAACACCGCCGGGCTCAGCGCCCAGGCGATCCAGGATCTCGGCGCCGCGACGCTCAACAATGTCAGCGGCGGCACCGGCGTGCCGCAGGCGCTGATCAACCTGATCACCGGCGCCGGCTCGGCGGCCGCACCGACCAACGTCCTCGACCCCAATTTCGAGATTCCGTCGCAGTGGCGCGTCTCGGGCACCGTCGATTATGCCGCCAACCTCGGCTTCCTCGGCGATGACTGGAATTTCGGGGCGGATGTCGTCTGGTCGCGGGTCAAGAACGCGCTGACCTACATCGACCTGCGCTCGGTCCCCAACACCGTCGTCGGCGGGTCGCTGACGCCCGATGGCCGCCAGCGTTACCAGGCCTTCAACGCTGCCGCCGGCAGCAACACCGACCTGTTCCTGACCAACACCGACAAGGGTTACAGCTGGAACGTCGTCGCCCGCTTCGACAAGAGCTGGGACAACGGCTTCTTCATCAGCGGCGCCTACACCTTCCAGCGTTCCAAGGACGTCAATTCCGGCACGTCGTCGACCGCGGGTTCCAACTACGGCAACGCTGCTGCTGGCATCGACCCGAACAACGGTGCTTATGGCACTTCGAACTACCAGATCGACGATGCCTATCGTCTGAACATCGGTTACGACAAGGCGTTCTTTGGCGACAACAAGACCCGGATCGAGCTGTTCTTCAACAGCCGCGCCGGCCAGCGCTTCAGCTACACCTTCGCCGATACGACAACCAATCCGGCGACATCCAACCGGTCGGCGGTGTTCGGCACCCAGTCGTTCAACAACCGCTACCTGATCTATGTGCCGAACGTCGCTTCGGCGACCGCCGATCCGCTCGTCCAGTACGCGCCGGGCTTCGACTTTGCCGGCTTCCAGAGCATCGTGCAGAACACGGAACTCAACAAGTACCAGGGCAAGATCGCGCCGAAGAACATCGGCCGCTCGCCGCGGTTCAACAAGCTCGACCTCAGCATCAAGCAGGAACTGCCGTTCTTCATGGGCGGCAAGTTCGAAGTCTTCGGTGACATCGAGAACGTGCTGAACCTGATCGACAGCGACTGGGGTTCTTTGCGCCAGGTCGCGTTCCCCTACTACGGCACGCTGGTCAACGTCTCGTGCGTGTCGGCAGCCGGCGTTGGCAACAACGCTGCACCTGCCAACACCAGCCCGGCGCAGCCCTGTGCACAGTATCGTTACAGCAACCGTTCGGGTTCGACCGTGACGCCGCCGACCGAGGTGTTGTTCCAGAACCAGTCGCTCTGGCAGATCCGGGTGGGTGCAAGGATCAAGTTCTAAGCCGCAGCGCGGCCGCGAATAGCGAGACGATTGCGCAGCAATCGCTTGCTATTCGAGGACTCGCGCAAGGTCGGCCAGCGAGACGGTCGGCGTCGCCGACCGGACTCGTCTGACGTCAGCCCGGGCTTTGCCCGGGCCCTTCTTATTCAAATCTCTGGACAAAATAAACCAAACAGGTTATAAGCCCAACCAGTTTCGCTCTTTGAACCGGTCAAGCTCCCAACCGCGTCGCCGCAACCCAGCGCGCGTCCGTGAAAACCTGCAAAACAGTGACTTTCGTCAACTTCCAGATCGCGCCGGCGGCGCGTCGGCGCTTCAATCGACCGGCACTCCCGGCCGTGCCAGCGCCGTGCGGATGACAAAACTCGTCTTGACGCTTTCGACGTTGGGCGCCGGCGTCAGCGCGCTGGTCAGGAATTTCTGGAACTCCTGCAGGTCGTGGGCGACGACCTTGAGGATGAAATCGATCTCGCCGTTGAGCATATGGCATTCGCGGACCTGGGGCAGCGCGGCGACATGGTCTTCGAACGCTTTCAGATCGGCCTCGGCCTGGCTGCGCAGCGACACCATGGCAAAGACGGTGATGCCATAGCCGAGCGCCTGAGCATCGAGATCGGCATGATAGCCGTGGATGGTGCCGTTTTCCTCGAGCGCGCGGACGCGGCGCAGGCAGGGCGGGGCGGTCAGCCCGGCGCGTTCGGCGAGTTCGACATTGGTGATCCGGCCTTCGGCTTGGAGGTGACGCAGGATGACACGGTCGATATCGTCGATCGGCAACCGGGAACGGTGCATCCGTGAAACTCCACGCCCTTTGAATGGCCTTCATTAATAACAATATTGCCGGAACGCGCAAGTCTGCTTGTCCGAAATGGCGCAGAGTTGTGGTGACGTCAGCGGCGTCACGGGGGGTGCAAAATGCGGCGCCAGCGATTAACTGGGATGCGTAATCATCCTTCCTGCCGAAAGCTGCCCGCCGTGTCCGAAACCCGTCATGTCCAGGTCCTCATCATCGGTTCCGGCCCCGCCGGCTATACCGCCGCCGTTTATGCCGCGCGCGCCGCGCTCAATCCGGTGCTGATCGAGGGGCTGCAGCCCGGCGGCCAGTTGACGATCACCACCGAGGTCGAAAACTGGCCCGGCGATACGACAGTGCAGGGGCCGAACCTGATGGTCCGAATGGCCGAACAGGCGCGCCATGTCGGCGCCGAACTGGTCAGCGACATCGTCACCAGGGTCGATACCAGCCGGCGGCCGTTCGCCGTTGAAACCGATTCGGGGCAGCGCTGGCTCGCCGATACGCTGATCATCTGCACCGGCGCACAGGCGCGCTGGCTGGGCATTGCGTCGGAAACCAAATTCCGCGGCTTCGGCGTGTCGGCATGCGCGACCTGCGACGGCTTTTTCTTCCGGGGCAAGACGGTGGCGGTCGTCGGCGGCGGCAATACCGCCGTCGAGGAAGCGCTGTTCCTGACCAATTTCGCAACGAAAGTGCATCTCATCCACCGCCGCGACGAGCTTCGCGCCGACAAGACCAACCAGGCGCGGCTGGCCGCCAATCCCAAGATCGAGATGCACTGGAATGCCGAGATTGCCGAAGTCGAGGGCAGCAGCGATCCGCTCACCGTCACCGGCGTCGTGCTGCGCGATACGGTGACCGGCGCGACGCGGCCGCTGGCGGCGGACGGCCTGTTCATCGCCATCGGCCATGTCCCGGCGACCGAATTGTTCGTCGGCCAGCTGGCAATGGACGACGAAGGCTATCTGGTCACCGCGCCCGATTCGACTGCGACTTCGGTACCCGGCGTGTTTGCGGCGGGCGATGTGAAGGACAAGATCTACCGTCAGGCGGTGACGGCCGCCGGCATGGGCTGCATGGCGGCGCTGGAGGCGGAGCGCTTCATGGCGCATGGCGCGCACGACATTGCCGTGGCGGCGGAATAAAGGGTGAACCTCGACTGGGAAAAGCTGCGCCTGTTCGAGCTCGTTGCCGAGGCCGGCAGCTTTACCGAGGCGGCGCGGCGGCTCCACATGAGCCAGCCGGCGCTGAGCCGCCAGATCGGCGCGCTCGAGGAACAGATCGGCGCCAAGCTGTTCCACCGCCACGCCCGCGGGCTGGCGATGACGCATGAAGGCGAGCAGCTGCGCGCCGCCACCCACGACATGCAGGACCGGCTGGAGCGCACCCGCCAGGCGATCGATGCGTCGCGCGACCGGCCGACCGGCGAAATCCGCCTGACGACGACGGTGAGTTTCGGCTCGACCTGGCTGGCGCGGCAGCTGGGGGACTTTCTCGACCTGTTTCCCGACATCACCGTCAGCCTGCACCTGACCGATCTCGACGTCGATCTCGCCAAGCGCGAGGCCGATGTGGCGATCCGTTTCCACCTGCCGTTCCAGGCCGAACTGGTGCAGAAACCGCTACTGCCGATCCGGCATTTCCTCTGCGCCTCGCCCGATTATCTGGCGCGCCACGGCGTGCCGCGCAGCGTCGCCGATCTCGATGCACATCGGCTGATCGCCTATGGCGACACCGCGCCGGAGTTCCTGAAGGGCATCAACTGGGCGCTGGAACTCGGCCACGAAGGCGCACCGCGCGCCGCCGCGCTGACGATCAACAACAGTCACGGCGTGCTGCAGGCGGTCGAGGCGGGGGCCGGGATCGCGGCGCTGCCGAGCTACCTGATCCGTTTTTCGGGCAAGGTGAAGGTGATTCTTCCCGAAACCGAAGGCGCTGTGTTTCGCACGTACTTCACCTATCCCGTTGAACTGCGGCGATCGCTGCGGGTGGCGGCACTGCGCGATTTCCTTGTCGAGCGGATGACGCCGGGAAACCTCGACATCGACAGATATGCGCTGCGTGCATAGCTGGGCTGCAAGATTGTGCGGTGCACAAACGTTTCGGCATTCCCTAATTACGGGGTGTGGCCGTCACTGACGGCGCACATCCGGCTTTGTCCTCCCCGACATACGGATGATGGTTACCGGCGGCCGCCCCTCCCCCTCCTAGGCCCCCGGTGATCGATCCGCGCCCTGGCATCCCTCCCCCCTCGGAGCCAGCCGCCGCGGATCACATATTCGGGCCGGACCTGCCAAGTGCAGGTCCGGCCCTTTTTTGTTTTGCGGGCGGCATTACATACGAAACACGCGGTTGCCCGGCGCTATCATCATGCGCTACGCCGTCGCGGCCGGGCCGGGCCTGTAGCTCAACGGTAGAGCCGGCCGCTCATAACGGCTAGGTTGGGGGTTCGAATCCCTCCGGGCCCACCGGTTGTCGTTTCAAGGAGTGGACCCTGTCTGACCTGCCGCCCAATGCCCCGCCGGTGCCCGACGGGATGCGCGACGCGGTGGTGCGGCCCAAGGGCAATCTGAAGCAATGGATCGGCGCGCTGCTCGGGCTTGTCGTGCTCGGGCTGGCGATCTGGGGCCTCAACATGATCGCCGGCAAGGTGACGCTGGCCGAGGTCATGGCCGATGTCCGCGATACGCCGACGCATCTGATCATCGCCGCGGCGCTGTCGGCGGCGGCGTCCTATGTCGTCCTTGTTGGTTATGACTGGCTGGCGACGCGGCACCTGGGCTACCAGCTGCCCTGGTCGACGCTAGCGGCGGCGAGCTTTGCCAGCTTCACGATGAGCCACACGCTCGGCGTGACAGTCCTCACCGGCGGTACGGTGCGCTATCGCATCTATACCCGCGCCGGGGTCCGCGCCGCCGATATCGCGATGATCATCCTGCTGTGCGGCTGGACCTTCTGGCTCGGCATCGTCGCCGTCGCCGGGCTGGGGCTGGTGATCGCGCCTGATCTGGCGACACCCTTCAAGGGCATGGCGCCCGATGCCGAACGCTGGGCCGGGGCGATCCTGCTCTGCGGCACGCTCGCCTATCTGCTGCTGGCGAGCCTGTGGCGGCGCGAATTCCGGCTGTGGCGCTACAGCTTCGTCATTCCCGATGGCCGCGAAACGGTGCTGCAGATCATTGTCGGCGCCATCGATTTGGCCTTTGCCGGCGGCGCGCTCTACCTGCTGCTGCCCGATGCCGGGGTGCCCGAACTGCTGACCTTCCTCACCATCTATGCCGTGGCGATGGTCACCGGCGCACTCAGCCATTCCCCGGGCGGGCTTGGCGTGTTCGAAGGCGTGATCCTGCTGTTGATGCCGCTGGCGCCAAAGGCCGGCGTGCTGGCGGCGCTGGTGATGTTCCGGCTGATCTACACGTACATCCCGTTCCTGCTCGGCCTGATCGTCATCGCCGTCACCGAATGGCAGGCGCTGCGCCGCAGCCGCGCCGCGCGCAAGGCAGCCTAAAGCCGCTGCCGCGCCAGCGCCTGGCGGGCCCAGTCCTGCCAGGCCGGCGTTAGCCCGGGCAGGGTGGCGAGTTCGCGCAGGGCTGCGGCGCTGCCGGCTTTGCTGGCAGCAGCGCGGGCAAAGCGCGCGACCGGCCAATCGGGGTTGGGGCGATCGATAATGTCATGGCCGTCACCGGCGCCGACGCTGCCGGGTTCGAGCACGCGATAATACCAGCCGCAACGGCCGGATTTGGTCATCGCCCGCACCACCCGCGGCGTGCCGTACACGGCGGCAAAGGTCGCGCAGGGTTCGCGGATCTGGGCGACCTGCAGCAGGGCGGTGCCGGCGCGGATGACATCGCCGATATGGACGCTGTCTTCATCAAGCCCCGTGACAGCGAGATTTTCGCCCATTGCGCCGGGGCCGAAACGCGTGGCCAATCCCGGAAATTCGGCGCGCCAGCCGGCATAGCCACTGACCGGATAGCCATAGATAGCCTTTTCCGGGCCGCCATGGACGCGCAAATTGCCGATCTCGTCGCCAGCGACGCCCAGCGGGTGAATGGGAACGGGTCCCGAGGCCGGCTGTTTCAAGAAGCCGGTGCGGCGGCCGTCGCCGCGCAGCGGCGCGATTGTTCCAACCAGAACGGCTGCGATGCTGCCGGGTGCGATCATCTTGCCTCTTGCATTCGTGATGATTGTTTCTGACATTGTGGGCGGTGTTCAACAATACGAAAGGAGGTGGTCGGATGTCTCATTGTCTCACGTTACGGTCCGGTGCGTTGGTGGTTGCGGTGGGAATCGCAACGCTCTGAGCGATCAGCGCCATCTTCGGTTTTCGTAACCGGCAATGTTGGAAGGCCGCCGGGGCAACCCGGCGGCCTTTTTTCTTCTCCCCTCCCGCCTGCGGCAGGGGCCGGGGGTGGGGGAGTCCGAAAGACCGCTCCAGCTACCGCCCCTTCCATTCCGGCTTGCGCTTTTGCGCAAACGCCATTGGCCCCTCGCGCAGGTCCTCGCTTTTCCACAGCGCCGCCACTGCCGGGTGCGCCATCTGCCCCTCATAGGCCTCGCGCAGCGATGCGGTATCGAGGCTTCGGCTGACAACCTGTTTCGAGGCGCGGATCGACATCGGCGACAGCTCGCAAATCTGCGCTGCAAGTGCCTTGGCTGCAGCGAGCAGTTCCGCCTGCGGCACGACTTCATGGACAAAGCCCAGCGCCTTGCCCTCTGACGCCGGCACACTACGGCCGGTCATGATCATGGCCATGGCGCGCTTGACACCGATGGTGCGCGGCAGCCGGTGCAGCCCGCCGGCCAGCGCCGCCAGCCCGACCTTGGGCTCGGGCAGCGCAAAAGTCGCATTGTCCGACGCCAGTATGATGTCGCAGGCGAGCGCGATTTCGAAGCCGCCGCCCATGGCCACGCCATTGACCGCGGCGATCACCGGTTTGTCGAGATCCCAGCGCGAAGTCAGCCCGGCAAAGCCCGATGGCGGCACGGTGACGGCGTTGCCCTCCGCCTGCCAGCGCAGGTCGTTGCCGGCGCTGAAAGCGCGATCGCCGGCGCCGGTGAGGATCGCCACCCAAAGCTCGGGGTCGGCAGCGAAATCGTCGAAGATCTGCGCCAGTTCGGCATTGGCCGGCGGGTGCAGGGCATTCATGCGTTCCGGGCGGTTGATGGTGACGATCAGGATGCGACCGTCGCGTGTGACTGTGGCGTGTTCCATGGCAATTCCCCTATGGCCGACGCGGTGCTGTGGCAGGGGGATGGCCTGCGCGCCATGCACGAAAAGGAGGGGGCGAAATAGCGGTGGGCAGGCGCCAGAACGGAAAATGCCCGGGCGCGGCAGCGCGCCCGAGCATTCCCGTGACGAGACCTCGAATCCGGGAAACCAATTCCACCGGGAAGGGCAATGCCCCCAATCCCCTTCCGGCGGGCGCAAACCCTTGCGGGTTGCAGCCTGGTTTCCGGCCGTAAGGCCGTTCTCCGTGAGTTAACGGCCGGTGGCCGCGCTCATGCAGTCTGATAAGACGTTCCGGCCGGCAAGTCACCGGATTACGGCAGTATTCATGCCGACTCATTGCAGTTGGTTGACGACTGTGGCGGCGTTGCAACAGCCGCGGCCGCCGCCGGCATGATTGCACGCGGCGGTGGCCGTGCTACACGCGCCCGGCACCACGCCGCATCGCCATTCGGAAAGACCCAGATCTTGCGCCTGTCACGCTATTTCCTGCCCGTCCTCAAGGAGACCCCCGGCGATGCCCAGGTGGTGTCGCACCAGCTGATGCTGCGCGCCGGGATGATCCGGCAAACCGCCGCCGGAATCTATGCCTGGCTGCCGCTGGGGCTGCGGGTGCTGCAGAAGATCGAAGCCATTGTGCGCGAGGAACAGGATCGCGCCGGCGCTATCGAGGTGCTGATGCCGACGATCCAGTCGGCCGAGCTGTGGAAGCAATCGGGCCGCTATGAAGCCTATGGGCCGGAAATGCTGCGCATCATCGATCGGCACGACCGCGAGATGCTGTTCAGCCCGACCGCCGAGGAGCTGTTCACCACGATTTTCCAGAACGGCGCGCGCAGCTATCGCGACCTGCCGGTCAACCTCTACCAGATCCAGTGGAAGTTCCGCGACGAGGTCCGCCCGCGCTTCGGCGTGCTGCGCGGCCGCGAATTCCTGATGAAGGACGCCTATAGCTTCGACCTGGATTTCGCCGGGGCTCGGCACAGCTATAATCGCATGTTCATCGCCTATATGCGTACCTTCGCCCGCATGGGCCTTCATGCCATCCCGATGCAGGCGGACACCGGCCCGATCGGTGGTGACCTGTCCCATGAATTCATTGTGCTGGCACCGACCGGCGAAAGCGATGTCTTCTACCACGAGAATTGGGAGAAGGGTCGCGACACGGCCCATATCGACGCCGATGATGCCGGCGCGCTCGAAGCCTATATCGACGGTCTCAACGCCGATTATGCCGCCACCGACGAAAAGCGCGATGCCGCCGCGGAGGCCGCCGCCGGCGATGCCTTGAAGCAATCGAAGGGCATCGAGGTCGGCCAGGTCTTTTACTTCGGTGACAAATACACCAGGGCGATGGGCGTGACGGTGCAGGGCCCCGATGGCCAGCCGGTGACGCCGCTGATGGGCAGCTATGGCATCGGCGTGTCGCGGCTGATGGGTGCGATCATCGAGGCTTGCCA
>JANOCM010000485.1:0-4775 GCA_031412175.1 Alphaproteobacteria bacterium | reverse complement strand
TGGAGGAAGACGCCGGTGACCACGCTGAAATAATAGGCCGCGTCCTTGGCCTGCGCCGCGCTCACCGACACGTTGATCACATAGCCGGTGGCAACGCCGGTCACCAGGGCGACAAGGATATAGCGGGTCAGGCGGTTGCTGGTCATCGGCTGCCACGCTTCCGGTGGCGCGCCCTTCGGGTCAAGCGGTTTTCACGCACTGGCGCAGGCCGACCAGTGTCGGCTAGTGTCGGCGCCATGATGAAAGCCCTGCCGCTCCTCGCCCTGCTCGCCATCGCCACGCCTGCCGCCGCTGCCCCCGGTGACGCCGAATTCGCCAAGACGCTGCTCAAGAAGGGCGTCGCCTTCGACACCGTCAAGGGCCGCGGCAAGGTGCCGGCCTATGCGGCCTATCTGAAAACCGTGCTCGTCGAGGGCGGTTTCGCGGCTGCCGATATCGCCATCGAACCGGTCGGTGAAACCGCCAATCTCCACCTCGTCTGGAAAGGCGCGGGCAAGAAGCCGCCGATTGCCATCGCCGGTCACATGGACGTCGTCGAGGCCAACCCCAAGGACTGGGTCCGCGATCCGTTCACCGCGGTAGAGGAGGGCGGCTATGTCTTCGGTCGCGGCGCCGGCGACAACAAGTTCGACGTGTCGATGGCGATTTCGACGCTGATCGCGCTGAAATCGCGAGGCTTCAAGCCCAACCGTGACATCCATCTGTTCCTGTCGGGCGACGAGGAAACCGAAGGCGTCACCGCCGATCTGCAGGCCAAACAGGCCAAGGCGGCCGGCGTCGAACTGCTGCTCAACACCGATGGCGGCGGCGGCGGTCTCGATGCCGCCGGCAAGCCGCAGGGCTATGGCCTGTCGGCGGCGGAAAAGACCTATGCCGATTACCAGGTCACCGTCACCAATCCCGGCGGCCACAGCAGCCGGCCGACGGTTACCAACGCCATCGCCCAACTGGCAGCGGCCACCGACCGCATCTGGGCGTACAAGTTCGCCCCCCAGATCAACGAGATCACCCGCGCCTCGCTGGTCGCGGCGGCGAGCGAAACCCCCGGGCCGACCGGCGCTGCGATGCGTGCCTTTGCCGCCAACCCGCAGGACGCTGCCGCCATCGCCGTGCTGCGCGCCGATCCCGGCACCGTCGGCCAGATCGGCACCACCTGCGTGCCGACGATGATCAGCGGCGGCCATGCCCCCAACGCGCTGCCGCAAAAGGCGGTGCTCACCGTCAACTGCCGCATCTTCCCCGGCGTGAAAGTGGAAACCGTTCGCGCCGAGCTCGAAACCGTCATAGCCGACCCGGCGGTCAAGATCGTCACCGGTCAGGAATGGGTCAGCACCCCCGCCTCGCCGCTGCGCCCCGATGTCGTCGCCGCCGTCACGAAAGCCGTCGCCGCTGCGCATCCCGGCGTCGTGCCCACCCCGGCGATGGACGCCGGCGCCAGCGACAGCGTCTATTACCGCGCGCTCGGCATCCCGTCCTATGGCGTCAGCGGGCTGTTCATGAAGGAAAGCGACGTCTTCATCCACGGCCTCAATGAACGCATTCCGGTCGCCGCCATCGCCCCGGCGCTGATCCACTGGCGGGTGCTGATCACCGAACTGGCGAAATGACCGCGCTGCGCGCCGTTGCCGACGCCGACACGCAAGCTGGCCTCAGCCTGCCGGGCTGGACCTACCGCGACCCGGAATTCTTCGCCGCCGAACAGGCGCATGTGCTGCGCGCCGCCTGGCAGATCGTCTGCCACACCAGCGATGTCGCCGGCCCCGGCGACTGGCATACCCTTGAATTCCTGGGCGAAAGCATCATCGTCGTCCGCGGCGACGACGCCGAAATCCGCGCCTTCACCAATGTCTGCCGGCATCGCGGCTCGCGGCTCGTCGATGGCGCCTCGGGCTGCGCCCGTAAATTCGTCTGCCCCTATCACGCCTGGACCTATGGCCTCGATGGCCGGCTGGCCGGGCTGCCGGGGCGCAACGACTATCCCGGGTTGCGGCCGGAGGATCACGGCCTTGCGCCGGTCGATCTCGAAATCTGGCAGGGCTTTGTCTTCGTCCGGCTCGAAGCGCGCGGGCCCTCGGTCGCCGCGATGATGGCCGAGTATCTGCCCGAGGTGCTGCCCTATCGTTTTGCCGATCTGCGCGCGCTCGGCCGCGTCACATTGCGGCCGCGGCCGGTCAACTGGAAAACCATCGCCGACAATTACAGCGACGGGCTGCACATCCCCGTCGCGCATCCGGGGCTGAAACGGCTGTTCGGCACGAGCTATGGCATCGAAGCCGGCGCGCATGTCGACAAGATGTGGGGCGATATCGGGCCGGGGAGCGGATCATGGTCCGAGCGCGCCTATCGCCAGCTGCGCCCCCGCGCCGATCACCTCGATGATGCCGGGCAGCAGCGCTGGCTGTATTTCAAGCTGTGGCCCAATGTCGCCTTCGACATCTACCCCGATCAGGTCGATTTCATGCAGTTCCTGCCCGTCTCGGCGACCGAAACGCTGATCCGCGAGATCAGCTATGCGCTGCCCGACGATCGCCGCGAAATGCGCGCGGCGCGCTACCTCAACTGGCGCATCAACCGGCTGGTCAATGCGGAGGACACCGCGCTGGTGGCGCGCGTCCAGGCCGGCATGGCGTCAGACTCCTATGTGCAGGGCCCGTTGGGGACAAGCGAGGTCTGCCTGCGGGCCTTTGCGGGCAAGATGCGCGCCGCGATTCCGGCGGCACGATCGCCGAAACCACCAAAACCGGGCTGGTTTCGGGGGTAAGCGATTTCAGCGCGTTGGGCGCCGGAAGTTGACGAAAGTCCCTGTTTTGCCGGTTTTGGCGAAGGCGTGAATTCTGGCGCGTTGCGGCGGCGCCCAATTCCTGTGGTGACCAGCGATGTCAAAGAGCGAAACACGCCGCCACCATAACCAAATAGGCGCAAAAGTCAACTCCCTCCCCCTTGCGGGGAGGGCGACTCGACGCCAGTCGAGCGGGGTGGGGGTTCCGGCCTTGGGTAGCATCGGACGCAACCCCCACCCCGCTCGCGCAAGCGCGAGTCGCCCTCCCCGCAGGGGGGAGGGAGTTTGAGTGCCGCCACCACTCCGCAAACCGCCCGCCGCCACGAAACCACACCCTCACCCGGGGCGCGAAACCGCGCCTCTCTCCCTCTCCCGCAGGCGGGAGTGGGAGACGCCGGCCCGCAGTGACCGGTTTGCGCCGGCCTAACGCACAAGACGCTGCGGGTTACGGGCCGTATAGCAACGCGCCGCCACCCCCGCTATCATCGCCGGCAACCGGGGATGCATGACCAACAGGCTCTATTACGGCGACAATCTCGACTGGTTGTCGAATCGCCAGCATCTCCCCGATGCCAGCGTCGATCTGGTCTATCTCGACCCGCCGTTCAATTCGAACGCCACCTACAGCCAACTGTTCAAATCGCCCGACGGCAAGACGGCGGCCAGCCAAATCGAGGCCCTCGAGGACACCTGGGCCGGGGGATCAGTGCCGAGGCCGCCTATGACCGGGTCCTGACCGAAGGCAACACCGATGTCGCGCAATGTCCTTGGTGACCAGCGATTTCAAAGAGCGGAAAGTACCACCGGTATAACCAGATAGGCGCAAAAACCAACCCCTCCCCTTCCCTGAAAGGGAGGGGGCCGGGGGAGGGTGACTCTGTCGGCCAAGGCCGCCGCGATGAAACCGAAGCTCGCGCCTCGCGGCAAGCACCCTCCCCCAGCCCCCTCCCTTTCAGGGAGGGGGTGCAGTGACAGCGCAGCCAATGCGATTTAATCCTGCACCCACAGGAGAACCCTCATGCCCGACATCATCGGCACCCGCATGGCCGACGACGGCCGCACCGCCCGCCAGATTTTCGACGATGTCATGGCCAATCCGGTGCGGGCGCGTTTCGGCTTTGGCGAACGGCTGGCGATCATCAACGTCGATTTCCAGAACGCCTATACCCGCATCGATCGCTACAAGACGGCGTACGAGACCGATCCGCTCCAGATCGAGCATGCCAACCGCATCTCCGCGCTGGCCCGCGCCGCCGGGATGCCGGTGGTGTGGAGCCGGGTCGGCTATGCCGATGATGCCAGCGACGCCGGCGTCTGGGGCACCCGCACCGATACGCCTGACAGTTTGCAGAACATCAAATATGGCAGCGACCGCCATGCTTACGACGATCGCTGCGACATCCAGCCGGGGGACACGCAGTTTACCAAGCGCATGCCGTCGGCGTTCCATGAAACGCCGCTGCAGTCGCTGCTCGTCTGGCACCGTGTCGATACCGTGGTGGTCACCGGCGGCAGCACCTCCGGCTGCGTGCGCGCCACCGCGGTCGATGCGCTGTCGCGCGGGTATCGCACCATCGTTCCCATCGAAACCACCGCCGACAAGCTGGCCAGCTATCACTGGGCCAACCTTACCGATCTGCAGCTGAAATATGCCGATGTCGTCGCGGTGGCCGAGGTCGATGCCTGGTTTGCGGGGCGGGCGGGTTAGGCTCGCGAAAAAATAATTCGCCGCCGCTATTAACCTTAACGCGGCGCCGCCGTGACCCTGGATGAACAATCCAGGAGAAGCCCCCATGAACAAGCCTGCCATTGCCCTCGCCGTCGTCGGCGCCAGCCTTGCCGTGTTCCAGGCCTTTGGCCCGGCGCGATCGGCGCAGACCCCCTCGCGACCGGCGCTGTATGCGCAGCCGGCGCCCGGTGCTGCCGCTGCGCCGGGCGGCTATGCCGCCAATATGCTGGCGCCGCTGTCGCAGATCGCCAGCGTCCAGCCGGGCGC
>JANOCM010000484.1:0-2771 GCA_031412175.1 Alphaproteobacteria bacterium | reverse complement strand
TTGCGCGACAGATTGGCCACGGCGCCCAGTTCGTCCTGGCCGATGTGGGCGATCACCGGCGCCTCGGGGTCGGCGCCGATGCGGCTGCGATGCCGGACGCCGGCCAGGCGCAACAGCGTCGCGGCGCAGCGCTGGCGATTATCGGCAATCATCAGGTCAGCGGCGGCCCCGGCGGCGATCTGGGCAAACAGCACCGACAGCCGGCCGATTTCGCGCCACCACTGCGGGTGTTCGGCCATCATCGCTTCGATGGCGGGGCCGGGGACGCGGGCCAGCAAGCCGGGGGTGCGCATGCCGATTTCGCCTGAACGGCCGCCACCGGTCAGGATGGGCACGACGCCGAACCATTCGCCGGGGTGCATGATATGCGTCAACCGGCTATCGGCCGGGCCCTTGTCGGTGGTAAAGGACATGGTGCCGCTGGCGAGGCCGAAGATATCGGCCGGGGTGTCACCGGCACGGGCCATGATGTCGCCGCGATCGTGATGGCGCCACACGGTACGCGCCAACAGTGCGTGGCGGAACCCCGCCGGTGACGCACTGATCCAGCTGTTGGCAAGCATGAAGGCGCTGGCCATTTCGATTTCGGCCCTGGTGGCGGGACGAGGTGGCAAAATCTTTATTCCTTCCCGCCGGATTGCCCCAGCGGGTGCAAAGGCAGCCCATCCGATATGTTACGGTTACTATGTACCAGACGCAGGGTGGTCCTGACACCAGGTACTTGGTCGCGCCGGTCATCAGACCGCCTGTCGGGTGCGGGGGCCCATAGCGCCGAGGCCGGCGCGACCATATTTCATTCATCGAGAGCGAGCAGCGCGAAGGTCGCCAGCCAGTGTTCGCCGGCATAGTGCCCGGCGATATGCGGCAGCCCGGCGGCGATATGGTCTGCCGCGGTGGCGACAAGCGTTGGCTGGTCGCCGCCCAGCGCCGCGGCAATGCCGTGCCAGCACCAGGCGCGGCTGAGGCTGAGGCCATCGAGATGGGCGATCTTGCCGTCGCTGCGATCGCTGACCGACGCCGGGGTGAACAGGCTGGTGGGCCGGCGCCGGGCGGCATCGGGCAGGAAGGTGGCAAACCAGGCGCGGAATTCGGGCGTGGGCAGCAGCCGTGCCATCGCCAGCGCCTCGGTGAGGGTTGGCGACAGGAAGGCGTCGCCATCAGGCTCCCAGGCTTGCGCGTTGGTGTCGGCACCATACCAGTCGCGAGCACGCGCGGTGATCAACGCCAGCAGCGCCGGATCGAAGCGCAGCCCCCAGGGCGCGATCAGCGCCAGTGCAAACGCCGAGTTGCCATGCGCACCGGTGCGGATGGGATAGGTCTGCAGCGGCAGGAAGGCGTGAAAACGCGCCGCAAAGGCGCGCGCGAGCGGGGCGATCAGTTGCTCGAGCGCGGCATCGTCGTGCTGTGAAGCCTCGTCGTGCAATGCCAGCGCCCAGGCCCAGCCATAGGGCCGTTCGAAGCCGCGCGCCGACGGCCGCTCGAGATAGGCGCATTCGGCGGCGATATTGCCGGGGGTGAACAGGCTTTCGGCGAGGCGGCGGGTGTGTGCGGCGGCTTCGTGGCCCGGAAAGCGCCGCAACAGCCGCAGGAGCAGCCACCAGCCATGGACGCAGCTGTGCCAGTCAAAGCTGCCGAAAAATATCGGGTGCAGGTCGCGCGGGGTGCGGGCATCGCCGTCGCCGTCGAGCACATGGTCGAGCTTGTGCGGATATTCGCGCGTGACATGGCCGAGCGCGATGCGCGCCATGCGGCCGGCAAGCGCCTCGTCGAGCATCAAAAGGCAAACCCCCAGATCAGCAGCGTGTTGAACACGAACAGCGGGATCGCCGTCGCCACTTGTGCCTTGATGACGGCGTTGCGGTCATCGAGTTCGAGCAGCACCGCCGGCACGATGTTGAAATTGGCCGCCATCGGGGTCAGCAGCGTGCCGCAGAACCCCGACAACATGCCGACCGCGGCGACGATCACCGGGTCGCCGTGCAGCGTGCCGACCAGCACCGGCAGGCCAACCGCTGCCATCATCACCGGAAAGGCGGCAAAGGCGTTGCCCATCACCATCGTGAACACCGCCATGCCCAGCGTGAAAGCCAGCACAGCGAGGAACACCGAGCTATCGGGGATGATCTGCCCGGCGAGGCCGCCGACGATCTGTCCGACGCCGGCAGCGGCGAACACCGCGCCGAGGCTGGCGAGCATCTGCGGCAAGATGATCGGCCAGCCGATTGCTTCGGCAAGTCGCCGCCCCTCGTGGAGCGGCGCGGCGAGCGGTGGCCGCAGCCAGACGAGGATGACAGCGGTGGCGACGAGCATGCCGAGCCCCAGGCTGACCAGGGTGACCTGCCTGGGGTCGACCAGCGGCACCCCGTCGATGGCAATGATTTTGAACAGGAAGGTGCCGATCAGCGCCACCGCGGGCACGATCAGCGCCGGCACGAACAGCCGGTTGCGGTGGCGCGCGGCGCTGGCCTCGCGTTCGGGCACGCTGCTTGTCGGCACGGTGCCGCGCGCGAGGTTGCCGGTTCCGGCGATGGCGACCAGCGCCAGCACGAGGACGCCGTTGCCAAGGTCTCCCAGCCGGTCGCCGGCGAGGAAGCTGAGCGCCAGCAGCCCCCAGAAAGCGGCGCTGCCAATGCGCTTGGGGTGGCTGTGATCGGCAAGCGTCAGGACGCTCCAGCCGCCGAACAGCACGCCGGCGATGGTGTAAAGGAACGGGAGCCCGATCATTTGCGGTCGAGCCGCCACAGCCGGAAGCCGTGGACGGCGAACGCCGC
>JANOCM010000483.1:0-1830 GCA_031412175.1 Alphaproteobacteria bacterium | reverse complement strand
CAGCCTCGATGAGGCGCTTGCGGCCGACGAGGCGCTGCTGACCTCGACGACGGCGCCGCTGCTTCCGGTGGTGCGGATCGACGGCGAGGCCATCGGCAGCGGCAAGCCGGGGCCTGTCGCGGCCCGGCTGGCGCCGCTGGTGTGGGGGGAAATCGAACGCCAGACTGGCTGGCGGGCATAAAAAGGGGCGCCGGAGCGCCCCTTTTCGCCGTTCACATCGTCGGCGGCGGCGGCATGTCGGCACCGTCCATCCCGCCGCGGCCGCGCATCCCGCCGCGCCGTTCACGCCATTGCTGCACCCGGCTTTCCATCCGGGTCTTCAGCGCCCGGCTGTCGGTGACAAAGGCCTTGCGATCGGCGACCGACAGCTTTCCGAAGGCAGCGAGCATCGCCGCCTGGTGGCGCTCGCGGCTGGCATTGGCGGCGTTGCGTTCATCGTCCATCGCCCGGCGCAACGCACCAGTATCGAGCCGGTCGGCCTCGAGGATGGTCAGCATCCGGTCGCGCGCCGCCTTGACGTTGGCGTGTTCCGCCTTGCGGTCTTCGCCGCGCATGGCGTCCCACATCGTCTTGCGGCCGGCCTCGCTCATCGACGGAAACGCGCGCGGGCCGCCCATGCCGTGCTTGCCCCGCATGCCGTTGCCCCAGCGGCCGCCGGCATCGGGGCCGGCACGCATGGCGGCGCCCGGCGCGGGCGGCGGCGGCGTCTGCGCCAGCACCGGAGCCGCGGCGATCAGCACCGCGCCCAGCAGAGCGGCACGCAGTGAAAACTTGGTCATATCAGGTCGTCCTCATCAGCGGTCGGCGTGAACACATAGGCAAAGGCTTCGGCATCGCTGCCAGTCGGCCCGCCCGGCACCGTGGCCGACGGCACGGTGGCATTGGAAAGGTTGGAAACACTGGCAATCTGAGTAGAAGTCGTGTCGCGCGCCGGCGCCAGCGCAATCACACCGGCAATCGCCGCGGCCATCGCGCCGCCGATGATCCAGCCGCGGCGCGCGACGTGCGCCACGGGGCGCTGCTGCGGCTGGCGGGTTATGGCGGCGAGGTCGAGGCTGCCCATAACTGGTGCTGCCGCCCAATCCGCCAGCACGGCATCGAGCGCGCGCGCCGATGCCAGCGCCGCCGCAACCTGCGGATCGCCCGCCAGAGCCAGCACCGCGGCGCGGTCATCGGCCGGCCAGCGGCGCGCGTCGGCACCATATGCGGCGATGATCTCAAGGGCGCGATCGGTGTTCACTCAGACGGTTCCACTGCGAGAAGGTTACGCAACTCTATACGGGCGCGGCCCAACAATCCCTCGACCGCCTTGGGCGTCGCATCGAGCATATCGGCGATTTCCGCCATGCTCAGCCCTTCGCCGTGAAACAGCACCAGTGCTGCCCGCTGCCGCGCTGCCAGATGCGCCATCGCGGCATCGAGCCGGCTCCGCTGGTCGTTGGCGACTGCAGCCTGGTAGGGATCGGGCGCTTCGCTGGCGACATTGTCGGCGGCCTCCAGCGGCGCCACCAGCTTCAGCGAGCGGCGGCGATCGAGGCACAGGTTGATGACGATGCGGCGGAACCAGCCTTCGACCGAGCCGCGTGCCGGATCATAGCGATCGGCCAGCGTCCACAGCCGCGTCAGCGCGACCTGGACGACATCTTCGGCGGCGGCGCGATCATTGAGCGTGCGGTCGGCAAGGCGCAACCCCGGCCCCTGCAGCGCCCGCGCCAACGCGTTGAACGCCGCCGTGTCGCCCGCCGTCACGCGCGTCATCAGCCCGGGTAGCGGGCTGGCCGGCACGGCAGGTGGCGGGACAGGCTGGATGCTCATCAATGCCGATCATAC
>JANOCM010000482.1:0-2443 GCA_031412175.1 Alphaproteobacteria bacterium | reverse complement strand
AAACCCGCGGCATCCGCCGCATTCACAAGACATTTAGAACTGGAGATTACACATGGCTGACCTCAACTCGATCGTCGAACAGCTTTCGGCGCTGACCGTTCTCGAAGCGGCTGACCTCGCCAAGATGCTGGAAGAAAAGTGGGGCGTTTCCGCCGCTGCTGCCGTTGCCGCTGGCCCGGCCGCTGCTGCTGCCCCCGCCGCCGCCGTTGAAGAAAAGACCGAATTCGACGTCGTCCTGACCGGCGACGGTGGCAAAAAGATCAACGTCATCAAGGAAGTCCGTGCCATCACCGGTCTCGGCCTCACCGAAGCCAAGACGCTGGTCGAATCGGCTCCCAAGGCCGTCAAGGAAGGCGTTTCGAAGGCTGATGCCGAGAAGTTCAAGGCACAGATCGAAGCCGCCGGCGGTACCGTCGAGCTCAAGTAAGCCGCACGGCGGCTGGCGGATGGAGACGGATTGCACAGCAATCCGGCGAAGCCGCCAGACTCGCCGAAGGCCGGACGGCGGGGCGGACGGCATTGCCGTCCGAACCCGTCCGACGCCAGCCGCGGCTTTGCCGCGGCACTGCAAACCGAATGGGCGGCTCCTCGCGGGGTCGCCCGTTTTGCGTTATGGGGGGCGACGCCATTGCAGGGTGCCCCCATGCCCAACCTCACCCAGAACTTCCTCCACCTCGGGGTCGGTGCCACCGCCATCCCGCAGCCGCCGTTCACCGATGGTAGTTGGTACCAGGGCTATGGCGATCGCCATGATGGCGATGGCGCCGACGGCCGGCTGGTCAGCATGTACACCTTCACCCGCAACTGGGACGAATGGGAGATGCATCCGGCCGGCGAGGAGGTCGTGCTGTGCACGGCGGGCAGCATCACGCTGCACCAGGAATTTGCCGATGGCGGCACGGCAACGGTGACGCTCGGGCCCGGCGACTATGCGGTGAACCCGCGCGGGTGCTGGCATACCGCGGACATCGCCGAGAGTGCCATGGCCGTGTTCATCACTGCGGGGCTGGGCACCGAAGGCCGGCCGCGCTGACGCAAAAAAGGGGCGCCTCCCATCGGGAGACGCCCCTCTTCAACGCAGTGACGAAACTAGAAGTGGAAGATCACGCCCGCCATCGGGCGGATGCTCTTCAGGTCATAGCTTTCGACCGACAGGCGCAGGCGGGCGCCCGACTGGCCGGTCAGGCCACCGAGGCCGATGTCGCGCGGGCCGACTTCGAGGCCGAGGCCGTAGACCCAGTCGTCGCGCTTGGCGAAGCCGCGGTTGTCCTTCATGTCGATCCAGGTATAGCCGCCGCTGCCGTAGATCAGGCCGCTTTCGCCGATCCGGAAGCCAGCGCGAGCGCTGGCGCCATATTCCCAGTTGATCGGGCCGAAACCCTTGGCGCCAAAGCCTTCGACGCCGACGAACAGCGGGCCGAGCGGCACGTTGAAGCCGAGGACGCCTTCGATCTGGGCACCTTCGAGGCGCTTGCCGGTGGTGACGCTGTTGAATTCGGCGCGATTGTCGAAGCTGTCATAGCCGCCGAGGATGCCGAAATAGGGTTCGAAGCCGAAAAACTTCGAACCGTCGGGCGCGGTCGGGGCGGTGGTGTCGACCGTGGTCGCGGCAGGGGCAGCCGTCATGTCCTGGGCAAGGGCAGGGGCGGCGAGGGCCAGCGCGGCCAGGCCGGCGAGAACGATACGCATGTGAAAATCCTTAAGCTGACGCAACAAGTTACGGGCCGTGCCTGGGCGGGCCTGTCCGGTCAAAAGCCGGTGGCGGCTTGCTGGTTCCCCACGCCATGCCAATCGATTGTCCGTGTGTTGCAGTGCAGCAACACCCGCTATGGCCGCTGCGAGTCTGCTGCGACAGAATCCCCCTTCCCTACACGCCGTAGCGTCCCTATATAGCTTTCACACGACATTCCCGGTGGCCGCCAAGCGGCTGCCGTCCTCCCGCCCTCGGGACATGGTTCGAACGGTGCGACCGGACCACGACGAATAGGGGGCAAGGAGGCGTCAACGCCCAAGGCCCGTGCGGTATTCGGATGTATCCGAAAGCCGTGCGGTTTTTGTTGTCACGGGGCCCAACCCCCTGACGCGACGCGATTTTGAGAGGCGACCGACCGACCATGGCCACCCAGATGAAGCAGCCCAACATCTTCAACGCGCGCCGCCGCATCCGCAAGGATTTCGGCAAGATCGGCGAGGTCGTGCAGATGCCGAACCTCATCGAAGTGCAGCGCGAATCATACGAACATTTCCTGCGTTCGCGCCCCGCCGACGGCTATGTCTCGGGCCTCGAAAAGACGCTGCGCTCGGTTTTCCCGATCCGTGATTTCGCCGGCACCGCCGAGCTGGATTTCGTCCATTACGAGCTCGAAGAGCCGAAATACGACACCGACGAGTGCCGCCAGCGCGGCATGACCTATGCAGCGCCGATGCGCGTGACGCTGCGCCT
>JANOCM010000481.1:0-2105 GCA_031412175.1 Alphaproteobacteria bacterium | reverse complement strand
CGCGCAACCACTCGATCTTCGGGGCGATCGAACAGACGGTCGTCTAACCTTCCACCTTCTCCCCCGCCGAAGTCATCCCCGTCGCCTTTTCCAGCGCCAGCCCGGCGGTGAAGCCGTGGACGATCGTCGACACCAGCACGGTGAAAGCGATGATCGCCCAAAGGGCGTCGATGTTGACGAGTTCGACATGGTTGGCGGCGTAGGCGAGATAGTAGATCGAGCCGACACCGCGTACGCCATAGAAGGCCACCACCGCACGCTCGCGCGACCGCGGCATCACCCGGCCCAGCGCCACCCAACCGATGGCCGGGCGCACGACGAAGATCAGCGCCAGCCCGATTCCCGCCCCCGGCCAGGTCAGCGCCGGCAGTAGCGCCGGCAGAGCGGCGCCCAGCCCGACAAGCAACAACGCGGTCAGCGCATGTTCGATACTGTCGGAAAAATTGTGCAGGCGGGTGTGGAATTCATGTGCCGCCTCGGTCTGGCGCAGCGTGATGCCGGCCAGGAAGGCGGCGATGAAGCCATAGCCTTCGGCCAGTTCGGTCAGGCCATAGGCGGCAAGCACCCCGGCGAGCGCGATGACGCCGCTTTCGGTCTTGGCGAGGGCGTTTTCCCGCGGAAACGAAAACAGCACGCGGCCGAGCAGCCAGCCGACGCCGGCACCGGCCGCCACGCCGACAACGATGCGATAGCCGACGTCGCGCCACAGCCATTCGGTCAGCACCGTGCCGGTCAGCCCGCCGGCCGCGGCGATCGCCAGCGCCAGATAGACGAACGGAAACGCCAGCCCGTCGTTGAGCCCGGCCTCGGTCGTCAGCGTAAAGCGCACCGGATGCTCGCCGCCTTCCAGCGGCGGCCCGACCTGGACATCGGTGGCGAGCACCGGGTCGGTCGGCGCCAGCACGGCGCCGAGCAGCAGCGCGCCGGCCAGCGTCATGCCGCCGACCGCCCAACCCAGCAGCGCCACCGCGGCGATCGTCGCCGGCATGCCGATGACGAGCAGACGCACTGTCGGCCGCCACAATTTCCAGCGTCGCGGCTTGTCGATGCGCAAGCCAACGCCGAACAGCCCGACGATGACGCACAGCTCGCTGATGATCTCCCAGGTGCGCGGCGCGGCAAGCGGATCGATCGCCGGCGGCATCCCCGGCACCAGCGTGAACGCCGCCCAGCCGAGGCCGATCAGCAGCGCCGACGCCGCTGGCTCGCGCCCGGAGACGAAGCGCGGCAGCCAATAGGCGAGGATGGTGGCGCCGGCGAGGGCGACGAGGAGGAGGTGATAGGGCAGGAATTCGAACAAATGGCGGCTCCCGGCGGGCTTGTCGCGCGCCCTCGGGTGGCGAAACGGGCCTGGCAGGCAATTGTTGCCTCCGACCTCCTTCCTGTCACCCCCGCGAAGGCCGGGGCCCATGAATCGCAGGCTGCGGGCACGGGAGGACCATCCGTGGGCGAGGCCGGTGGTTCATGGGCCCCGGCCTTCGCCGGGGTGACAGTATGAACGGGCCAAGCATCGCGTTGCAGCGCAAGCAGCCGGGCGGTAGGAGAGGCTTTGCGCTTGCTAGTCCGGACCCGAAATTGAACCTCTACCCGCGCTTTGCCGCTCATGTTGCGACCGCCCTTGCCACGCTGATGGCCGATGGCGACCTGCCCGCCGGGCTCGATACCCGCGCCGTGACGGTCGAACCGCCGCGCGATCCGACGCATGGCGACCTCGCCACCAACGCCGCGATGGTGCTCGCCAAGCCAGCGGGGATGAAGCCGCGCGACATCGCCACGATGCTGGCGCTGAAATTGGCGCGCGTACCCGAGATCGAAGCCGCCGAAGTCGCCGGGCCGGGCTTCATCAACCTGACCCTGCGCCCCGACGTCTGGCGCGCCGAATTGCAGCACATCCTGTCGGAAGGCAGTGATTACGGGCGCTCGACGCTGGGCGCCGGCACCCAGGTCAACGTCGAATATGTCTCGGCCAACCCGACCGGGCCGATGCACATGGGGCATTGCCGCGGCGCCGTCGTCGGCGATGCGTTGGCCAGCCTGCTCGGCTATGCCGGCTTCGGCGTGACGCGCGAATATTACATCAACGACGCCGGCGGCCAGGTCGATAC
>JANOCM010000480.1:0-8044 GCA_031412175.1 Alphaproteobacteria bacterium | reverse complement strand
CTGCCGGCTTTCACCTGCAGCTTGATGTAACCGGTAATCTTCTTTGCCATGCTGGCTCTCCTGTTGTGGTGCGAACGGCCGGTTCAAGGACCTCCCACGGGTGACGCCGAAAAGCTTACTTCTGCTTTTCGACCTGTTCGAAGCCGAGTTCGACGGGCGTTGCCCGGCCGAAGATCGACACCGAAACCTTGACGCGGCCATGGTCGAAGTCGATTTCCTCGACCAGGCCGTTGAAACTGGCGAACGGGCCATCGAGGACGCGAACCTGGTCGCCGATCTCGAAATTGGCCTTGCGCTTGATCTTGGCGGCCGGGGTTTCCTCGGCCTTGGTGTTGAGAATGCGCGCCGCTTCGCTTTCGCTGATCGGCTGCGGCTTGTTCTGCTGGCCCAGGAAGCCCGTCACCTTGGGAGTGTTCTTGACGAGGTGGTAGACATCGTCGGTCATGTCGAGCTTCGCCAGCACATAGCCGGGGAACACCTTCTTCTCGACGGCGCGCTTCTTGCCCTTGAAGACTTCGTTGACGGTCTCGGTCGGCACCGACACTTCATCGATGAAGGCGTCGAGCCCCATGCGCGATGCTTCCGACAGGATCGCCTCGCGAACCTTGTTCTCGAAACCCGAATAGGCGTGAATGATGTACCAGCGCGACATAATCTACCTTAACCGGCGAGACTGAGCAGGAATTTGACAAGACGGCCGAGGACCTGGTCGACGCCGACAAAGAACACCGACAGGATCGTGGTCATGATCAGCACCATGATCGTCATGCGGATGGTGTCGGCGCGGCTCGGCCACGTCACCTTGGCGATTTCGGCGCGCACTTGGCGCACGAACTCGCCCAGCGAAACCCTGGGTTTCGGTGCGGCAGGAACCGCCTTTGCTTTTGCCTCGATCGCCATCGAATCAGCCAATCTTCACTTGCCGAACCAGAATAAACACCAAAATCCGGCTGTTGCCCCACTACGCCGGGGCGGACAACCGGGCCTTCAATCACGTCTCGAACCCAACGTCGTTCGTTTCAAAGTCTGTCGCCGGCTGCGCTTTTGCAAGCGCGACTGGCAGGAGTGGAGGGGTTCGAACCCCCGGCCCTCGGTTTTGGAGACCGATGCTCTACCAGCTGAGCTACACTCCTAGGGTCGGGCTGCGGGCTATACTGATGCAATCGGGTCCGTGCAAGCGCCACGGTTGATGTGCAGGCCGGGTGGCCCTAAAGGCGACCGCAGCGCGGGTATAGCTCAATGGTAGAGCACTAGCCTTCCAAGCTTGTGATGCGGGTTCGATCCCCGCTACCCGCTCCAGCGCTCGCCGCTTAAAACCGAGCGTCCCACGCCGTTGCTCCTCGAAAGCCGTGGTGGAGGGACAGATGACAGTGGAAACCGGGCGATTGCGGGCGGTGGCCGAAGTGGCGCCGCCGGCGGGGCTCGCCGGTGCCGGCGCGGGGTCGGCCGCCGAATCGCAGGCGCTGCAATGGTTCGACCAGATCCGCGCCCTGCTCGTTCTCACCCGCCTGCCGCCGCAGCCTGATGTCTATGACCTGTTCTGGCGCTATGTCCGCGACGAGGACCATGCGCTGTCGCTGGCCGTCGATACCGCCATCGCGCTGGGCGGGCTGACGCTCGCCGATGTCGCCGCGCTGCGCCGCGCCCATTGCGGCGAGGTCGGCGCGTCGGAAGTCGCGGCACTGGTCGAGGCTGCGCACGATCAGGCCGAGGCGCTGACCAACCGTATCGAGGCCGGCCGCACCGACCTTGCCGACTATGGCCGCGCCATCGCCGACAGCGGCGCCCGGCTCGAGGCGCCGCTCGATGCCGTCGCGCTGGCGGGCTTGCTCGAGCAGCTAGGCGCTGCCACCGCGACCATGCAGGCGGCCAATGCCCGGCTGGAGGGTGAACTGGTCACGGCGGCAGCCGAGGCGCGGGCGCTGACGGAGCAGCTCGGCAGGGCCGAAAACGCCGCCATTACCGACCAGCTGACCGGCGTGCTCAACCGTCGCGGCACGATCGAGGCGCTGGAACGCGCCCAGGCCGACACAAGGGCCAGCGGCACCAGGCTGGCGCTGGCGATGGTCGATATCGACCATTTCAAGCGCTTCAACGACCGCTTCGGCCATGCGCTGGGCGACGAAGTACTGCGCTTTGTGGCCCGCCATGTCGCCGATCGCATTGCCCCTGCCGGCGGCAGCGTCGGGCGCCTGGGCGGCGAGGAATTCATCGCGCTGCTGCCCGACCATGATGTGATGGCGGCCGCCGCGATCATCGACCGCGTGCGCGCCGACCTTGCCAGCCAGATCATCCGCAATGCCGGCGATGGCTCTTCGATGGGTCGGGTCAGCTTTTCCGCCGGGGTGGCCGGCGACCGCCACGACGATGACGCCGACAGCCTGATCGAACGCGCCGACCGGGCGCTGTATTCGGCAAAACGCCTCGGCCGCGATCGGGTGGTGCCCGACCGCAGCTAGAAAATGCGCCACGAGCGTTGACACATCCCCCCCCATTCGCCACTAGGCCCGCTCCTCGTCGGGCGTCTCGACGTCGAGCCCTGTGGAGGGGTGGCCGAGCGGTCAATGGCAGCAGACTGTAAATCTGCCGGGTTTTCCCTACGTTGGTTCAAATCCAACCCCCTCCACCACCCGCCCCAAGACGGCAGACCGTCGCAGGACTGCAACATTTCGACGCGGGGGCCATTCTGCCAATGGCGCTTTATCGCAGTTCGCGCATTCTCCTTTCCAGAGGGAGACCAACAATGCGCAATCTGAAGTCCTGCCTGATCGGCATAACCCTGTTCGCCGGCACCGCTGCCGTGGCGCAGACGCCGCCGGCGTTGAAAGTCGGCGATACCATCTACGACACCAGTGGTGGTGAAATCGGCAAGGTTTCAGCCATGTCGGGCACGTCTGCGGTTATCGACACCGGCACGCACAAGGTATCGATTCCGGCCAATTCCTTTGGTGCCGGCACCAAGGGCCCGGTGCTCGCCGCAACGAAGGTGCAGGTCGATGCCTTCGGCCAGCAGGCCGACGACGCGGCCAAGGCGGCACTGACGGCCGCGCTGAAGCCCGGCACGACGGTGACCGGCAGCAACGGCGCCACGCTGGGCACGGTTAAGACCGTCGAAGCCGGCCTCGTTGAGATCAACACGCCCAAGGGGGCGGTCAAGTTGCCCGAAACGGCCTTTGTCGCCGAAGGTGCGGTGCTGAAGATCGGCATGACTTCGGCCGAATTCGACGCAGCGGTCACGGCAGCAACAAAACCGAGTTGATCCGATACGCATGACAGGAGGGGGCTTACGCGCTAAGCCCCCTCCGCATGGGCCGCAGACCACATCCAAAAAACGCCGCGCGCAGCGCCACCGGGCAAAAAAGCCCCTATCCGCGCCTGTACGGGCGCCACGCCGTATTTGCCGCGCTCGACAATCCGCACCGGATGTTCCGCAAGCTGCACGTGACACCCGCCACCGCCAAGACCGTCGTCATCCCCAAGGGGCTGGCGGTGCAATATGGCGACGACGCGGATCTTGGCCGGCTGGTGCCGGCCGACGCGCCGCACCAGGGGTTCGTGCTCGAGGTCGAGCCGCTTGAATCGGTGTGGCTCGGCGATGTGCTTGCCGATGCCGCAAGGGACGGCGCCAACCGCCCGATCATCGTCCTTGATCAAGTCACCGATCCGCACAATGTCGGCGCCATCATGCGATCGGCCGCTGCCTTCAACGCCCGCGCACTGGTGACACAGGATCGCCACGCACCGGGCGAATCGGGTGTGTTGGCACGATCGGCGTCGGGCGCGCTGGAGATCCTGCCGTGGTGCCGCGTCGTCAATCTCGCCCGCGCGCTCGACGAAATCGGCGAAGCCGGCTTCTGGCGCATCGGCCTCGATGGCGAAGCCGAGGCGGACCTCGAAACCGCGCTGGCGAAAACCCAGCCCTGCCTGGTGCTCGGCGCCGAAGGCGAAGGCATGCGCGCCCTGACCCGCGAACGTTGCGACCAGCTGGCCAAGCTACCGATCGCGGCCGCGATGGAAAGTTTGAACGTGTCGAATGCCGGGGCGATCGCGCTCTATGCGGCGGCGCGGCGAGGCCTTTAGTAGCTTTCCGCCGCATAGACGTTCGACACATCCCCGCCCCATGCGCCCTGATACAGCGCCAGCATCCGGTCGGCGTTGGTAAGCCCGCTCGCGGCGATCTCGCGCAGCGGGTTGAGGAAACCCTGTTCGGTGTCGCCCATGCGGTTCTGTCGGGCGCGGCGCGCCAGTCCCTTGTCGGCAATGTCGAGCACCTGTTTCGCAAGGGTTTGCAGCGTGCCGCCGTTGGGGCTCGCCGCCTGCAGGCCCAGCCGCGGCACTTCGCTGCGCAGCCGGTCATGGTCGGCGTGGCTCCAGCCCTTGACCACGTCCCACGCCGCATCGAGCGCGACATCGTCGTAGAGCAGCCCGATCCAGAACGCCGGCAGCGCGCAGATCCGGTCCCAGCGGCCGCCGTCGGCGCCGCGCATTTCGAGATAGCCCTTCATGCGGACTTCGGGAAAGGCCGTCGAAAGATGGTCTTTCCAGTCGCCCAGCTTGGGCTTTTCACCCGGCAGCACCGACAGTTTTCCGTCGAGAAAGTCGCGAAAGCTCAGCCCCGCCGCATCGATGTACTTGCCGTCGCGATAGACGAAGTACATCGGCACATCGAGCGCATAGTCGGTGTAGCGTTCAAAGCCGAAACCATCCTCGAACACAAACGGCAGCGTGCCGGTGCGCGCCGGATCAGTGTCGGTCCAGATATGGCTGCGGAAGGATTTGAAGCCGTTGGGCTTGCCTTCGGTAAACGGTGAATTGGCGAACAGCGCCGTCGCCAGCGGCTGCAGCGCCATCGAGACGCGGAATTTCAGCACCATGTCGGCTTCGGATGCATAGTCGAGATTGGTCTGGATGGTGCAGGTACGCAGCATCATGTCGAGGCCAAGCTTGCCGACGCGCGGCATGTGCGCGCGCATGATGACATAGCGGCCCTTGGGCATCACCGGCAGGTCGGCCCGCGCCTTGTCGGGCCAGAAGCCCAGGCTGAGAAACCCGAGGCCCAGTCGGTCGCCGACTTCGCGGCACTGCGCCAGGTGGCGGTTCGATTCGGCGCAGGTGTCGTGGATGCTGTCGAGCGCGGCACCCGACAGCTCGAACTGGCCGGCGGGTTCGAGGCTGATGGCGCCGTCGCTGCCCTTGAGCGCGATGACATGGCCGCCTTCCAGCACCGGTTCCCAGCCGAACGCCTCCATGCCGGCGAGCAGGTCGCGGATGCCGCCGGGTTCTTCATACGACGGCGCGCGGTGATCGCTCAGCCGGTAGACGAATTTTTCATGCTCGGTGCCGATCCGCCAGTCGGCCTTGGGCTTGTTACCCTTTTCGAACACGCCGACGAGCTGTGCCCGGGTTTCGATGGGGGCGTCATCGCCCGAGGCCGCGACTTGATTGCTCATGCGTCGCCTCTAGCCGGGCCATTGCCGCTAGGCAATTGAGTCGGGCTTACTTTGACTCGTTGCGCCTGCCGCGCGAGACTGAGATTCCATCCACTCATGGCAAAGGCCCCAGCGATGCGCACTCCCCTCCCCTTGCTGGCCCTGGCGCTGGCTGCCTGCGGGAGCAGCACCGACACCGACACGACGACGCTCAGCACCGGTGATGGCAGCGTGACGATCACCACCGCGCGCGATGGCGACACCACGACGATGGTGGCCAAGGGCGCTGGCGGCGAAACCGTCACCACCAGCATCGATCCGGGCGGCAGCAGCTGGCCGGCCGATGCCCCCGCCCACGCCCCGGCCTATCCTGGCGCCAAGGTCACCGGCGTGATGAAAAGCGTCGGGAATGGCGTCATCGGCCGCCGGTTGACCTTTGAAACCACCGACGCGCCCGCCAATGTGGTGGCATTTTACAAATCGCGCGCCGACAAGGCCGGCCTGCCCGAGCTGGCGACGATGACCAACGACACCATGGGCCTGTACAGCGCCGGTGCCGAACGCGGTGCCGCCGTCATCATCCAGGCGTCGCGGAACGAGGGCAAGACGGTGGCGCTGCTGACCTTCAGCAACGGCGGCGTCGGGCGCTAACGCGCCGGCAGCGCATAGGCGAGATCATAATGGTGCACGCCGGCGTCGATGCGCATCGTCATCGCGCCGGTGATGCCCGTCAACGCGCCGCTGCCGCTGTCGGGGACGATGGTGATGTGCTGGTCGGGTTTGCCGCGATCCATCGTGGCGCTGTGCATGAAGGCAAAGCTGCCGGCCTTGCCGTCGATGCTGCCGGTGACCCGCTCGATCAGCACATAGGCGGCCGATTCGGGCACGGCGCCCGCCGCTGTCAACATCTCCCCCTCGGCCGTCGCGGCCATGCCACCGCTGAAGACCTTGGCTATGCCCATGCGCGCCAGCGCGACGCCGCCGGCGCTGCTCTGGGCGGCGGGAGTCATCTTGACGACAAAGGTGCCGGTGGCGTGGTGCATGACGGTCTCCGCTGCTGCCGGCGCGGCGAGAATGATCGCGGCTGCCATGATGATGTTCCGCATATGTTCCAACTCCCCACTGCCTTGTACTTCACATAGTGCCGGCGTCAACCGCAGCATGTTAGCCTGTGGCCAAATCCACGGGAGTCGCAGCATGCACGACATGGTCATCCGCAACGGCACGATCGTCGATGGCACCGGCGCGCCGGCCTTCACCGGCGACATCGCGATCGATCGCGGGCTGATCTCCGCGGTCGGCGCCGTCACCGCCAAAGGCCGCGAGGAGATCGACGCCACCGGGCTGACGGTGGCCCCGGGGTTCGTCGACATCCACACCCATTACGACGGCCAGGCAACCTGGGATTCGGAAATGGCGCCATCGTCGTGGCACGGCGTCACCACCGTCGTGATGGGCAATTGCGGCGTCGGCTTCGCGCCGGCGCGGCCCGACAAGCACGACTGGCTGATCGGCCTGATGGAGGGTGTCGAGGACATCCCCGGCACCGCGCTCGCCGAAGGCATGACGTGGAACTGGGAAAGCTTCCCCGAATATATGGACGCGCTAGCCGAGCGGCGGCGGACCATCGATGTCGCGACGCACGTTCCGCACGGCGCGGTCCGCGCCTATGTGATGGGCGAGCGCGGCGCCAACAACGAAGCACCGACCGAACACGAGATCGCCCAGATGAGCGCCATCGTCGAGGAAGGGCTGAAATCCGGCGCGCTCGGCTTTTCGACGAGCCGGACCGTGCTGCACAAATCGGTCGATGGCGTCCTCGTCCCCGGCACCACCGCGACCAAGGAGGAACTGATCGGCATCGGCCGCGCCGTCGCCCGCGCCGGCCACGGCGTCTTTGAAATGGCGAGCGACCTGCGCCGCGAATGGGACGAATTCGGCTGGATGGGCGCGCTGTCCAAGGAAACCGGGCTGCCGGTCACTTTCGCCATGCTGCAGTCGATCGCCAAGGAACTGCCGTGGCAGGAACAGATGTCCGAAACCGCGCGCTGGAACGCCGAAGGCGCCAATATCGTCGCGCAGATCGCCTTGCGCGGTAACGGCATATTGATGGCGTGGCGCGGCACCGTCCACTCGTTCAAGTTCAAGCCGTCATGGGCCGAAATCGACGCGGCGCCATGGGCCGAACAATGGGCGCGGATTTCCGATCCGGCGTGGAAGGCGACGCTGCTCGCCGAGCCCGATGTCATCCCCGAATCGGACGTCCAGGCGCTGCTCTACGTCGTCGCGCAGGGTTTCGGCCTGCATTACGAGATGGGCGCCGATTTCGACTATGAACCGACGCAGGCGCAGACCATCGCCGCCCGCGCCGCCGCGGCGGGCGTCAGCCCGGCCGAGTACACCTATGACCTGCTGTCGGCGAACGACGGCACCGGCTTCATCTATTTCCCGATCCTAAACTATGCCGATGGCAATCTCGATTTCGTCGAGGGGCTGTTGCAGCGCGACGATGTGGTGATCTCGCTGTCCGACGGCGGCGCCCACTGCGGCACCATCTGCGACGCCGCAAGCCCGACCTTCCTTCTCCAGCATTGGGTTCGCGACAGGAAGCGCGG
>JANOCM010000479.1:0-3013 GCA_031412175.1 Alphaproteobacteria bacterium | reverse complement strand
ATGATCAGCGAAATTGTCACAAACCTCGACTAGCCGGCTCCTGACCGCCCGTTAAGCCGCCGGCGTGACGATCGCGTGAACAGGATCATTTCCGCCCATGTCGCCCGCCAGCATCGTCACGCGCGTCACGCGATCGGTGCGCTGGGCGTTCCTCGAAAGCATGCTCAGCGCAACCGCGTCGCTGGTCACCGTCCTTGTCCTCGCGCGGCTGGTGCCGCCCGCCGAATTCGGCCGCGCCGGCATCGCCGTCGCGGTCTCGCTGATCGTCCAGGCGGCCTTGCTCGGCGGCATGCCCGATGCGCTGGTGCGCAGCCCGTCGGCGCACACGCGGCTGACCGATGCTGCTTTTTGGGCGCTTGCCGCCATCGGCCTTGCCTGTGCCGGGGTGATCGCCGCAGCGGGTGCGGTGACGGCGCAATGGGATGCACGGCTCGGCGCGCTGATCGCGGTTCAGGGGCTCACCACCATTGCCGTCGCCGTCGCCGCCGTCCCGACCGGGCTGTTGCTGCGCAAGATGCGCACCCGCGCACTGGTTAACCGCACGGCGGTGTCGAAAGTCGCCGGCCTCCTCGCTTCGGTCGGCTTTGCGCTTGCCGGTGCCGGCGCCTGGGCGGTGGTGCTCGGCAATCTGGCGTCTCAGGCTGTCGGCGCGGTGCAGCTGCTCGCCACCATGCGCCGGCCCCGGTGGCGCCGCCACGACCCGCACCTCGCCACGCTGCTCAGGCTCGGCATCATGACCGGCGCGCAGCAAAGCCTCGGCACGTTGTCCACCCGCGGCTTTGTCCTCGGCTTTGGCGCGGTGTTCGGCGCCTATCAGGTCGGGTTGTTCAACTTTGCGCTGCGGCTGGTCGAAGAAAGCTGCGGGCTGGTCATTTCCACCCTGCGCCGCGTCACCGTCACCAGCTTCGCCGCGGCGAAACGCAGCGCGCTCGACATGAAGCCGATGTTCGTAGCCGGCACCAATGTCATCGCCTATGCAACCGCGCCGCTGTTCCTCGGCGGCGCCGCAGTGGCCCCCGACGCTGTCGCGCTGCTGTTCGGGCCACAATGGGCCGGGGCGGTGCCGGCACTGCAGCTGATGCTCGGCCTGTGGGTGATTCGCGCCACCCGCATCCTCGTCAACGCCGTGATGGTCGTCGAGGGCCGCCAGCGCGCCATGGTCGCCTTCGGCGCGATCGGCCTTGTCGCGACCGCCGCCGCGTTCGCCGCTGCCGCGCCGTTCGGGCCGGGCTGGACCACACTTGCCTATGCGGCGACGCTGGTCGGCGTCATCTTCGGCGGCCCGGCCTTTGCCCGCCAGACCGGCATTTCGCTGGCTGCGCAACTTGCCGCTGGGCGGACGCCGATCGTGTTTGCGCTGGCGATGGCCGCTGCGGTGACGGCGCTAAGGCTCGGACCGCTGGCGGGATCGCCGGTAGCGTTGCGCCTCGGTGTCGAGATCGCCGCCGGGCTGGCGGTATTCCTGGGGCTGGCGCTGGCGCTCGACCGGCCCGGGCTGGCGCGGCTGCAGCGCTTGCTGTTGCGGCGCTAGTCGAAGAACAGCAAATCCGCGCCTTGCGTCGTCGCCAGCCCGGCGTAACGCGCCTCGAAGCCGGAAACGTCGTGGACAACGCGCTCCGGCGCATCGAGATCAACATAGTGGCGATAGCCGCCGACCGCTGCCTGGAATGCCGCATAGCCGCCGACGCGGCGCAGCGAATAGGGCCAGTATTCGGTGACCAGCGGCGGCCGCGCCGCGAGCACGCGTGCCGCCCCCGCCAGCACAAAGCCTTCAAAGCCCTGCGTGTCCATCCATAGCAACGTCGGCGCGCCGTGCTGATCAGCGATGCCATCGACGCTGCGCATCGGCACGGCGATGCGTGGCCGGGCGCTTTCGCCCTGTTCGTCGGCGACGGCGCCTGCCGACGGCGCGACGCGGTGGTCGCCCCAGTTGCGCTCGTTGACTTCGAGCATCGCCTCGCCGCCATCTTCGGCTGCCGCCGCGCATTCGGCCACCGCGATCCGGTCATGCAGGCCATTCAGCGCGATATTGGCGCGCAGCAGCCGGCAGTTGAACGGGTGCGGCTCGATCGCGACCGCCGACGCGGCGAGGCCGCGGGTGAGCGCGGGAACACAGATCGTGCCGATGTTGGCGCCGATGTCGTAAAGCCGTTCGATGCGGTCGCCCATCAGGCCGCGGGCGCGCAAGATCGCTACCGCCGCGGTGAATTTGTGAAAATCGAAGGCGCCGGTGCGGAACACCTCGCGCGAGATGATATCGTCGCGGCAGTTGATGATCAGCGATTCGGTGTCGCCATCGACGACGAAATGCCGGGCCTCGCTTGCCCGCAGCGCCGAAAAGGCGATGTCACGGGCGTGGCGGTTGTGCACGCCCCAGATCAGGCTCGTCGCGGGGCCGAACAAGGTCGCGGTGCCGACCGATCGCGCTGCACCGCGCAACCGGTTGGCCAGCCCGCGGTGACGCGCCTGAAAGCCTGAAAGCACGCCGGGGGTATGGCCATTTGTCATGATGCGGCCGCGGTAGCACGGCTTTGCGACACTTATTCGTCGGGTCGCGGGTTGGAAGTCAGGCCGAAACCGTCGGCATCTGGCGCGCCGAACGCGCGATGACCACGACAATGCCGAGCGCCGCTGCCAGCATCAGCAAGACCAGCGGCTCGTCGCCGCGCGCCGCCTGCACGGCAGCCTGTGCCTTGCCAGCCGCAGCCGGTGGCTTGGCGGGTATCACCGCTGCGGCCGGCGCGGCCACGACGACAACAGCCGCCGCCGGCGTGGCGACAACCAACGCCAGCGCGCAAAACAACCCGGTAGCAGCCTTCATTCGGAACGATCCTCAAACCCTTGACGGGGTCTCGTTAGCGCCGCCGGATGATTGTCGGGCGTCAGCGGCATGAAAATTTCGTGACGCCGCAGCATTTTCGCCGCCGTCACAAACCCTAAACACACGCTGCCTAGAGCGATGCGGCGACAACGGCACCGCCCGGTGCCCGGCTGGCCCAGGATCGGACCGTCA
>JANOCM010000478.1:0-2219 GCA_031412175.1 Alphaproteobacteria bacterium | reverse complement strand
GTTATTCCGTACCTAAGGGCAGATTCCCACGCGTTACGCACCCGTGCGCCACTAGACCCGAAGGTCTCGTTCGACTTGCATGTGTTAGGCATGCCGCCAGCGTTCGTTCTGAGCCAGGATCAAACTCTCAAGTTCATGATCAAACCTTGATACCGGACTGGCGAACCAGCTCGACACCAAAGCTCGTTTTAGGAGCTTATCTGTCTGCACAACGTTTCAACTTGGCATATGTGGCCCCAGATTGCTCTGGAGCGATGTGCTTTGTGGTAACGTTTAGAGGACATATAAGCAGCGTTTAACCACGGCACCCGGACCCTAAATTGCCCGGACCGTGGACCGCCGCCCACATGTCCCTTCATTCAACCTACGATGAGAAAGAGCGACACTGGCCTGACCCCTGTTTTACCAGGTTCCTGACCAGTGCTTATTTTCGAGGTCGGCGGCGGCTCCCGAAGGAGTTCGTCGTCGGCGACGGAGGCGGCTTATGGGCCGTTCGAAATTCTCCGTCAACAACTTTCTTTCGGGTTCTTCCGGTTGACCCGGAGGAGCGAAAGCACCGGCACCGCGACAGTCATTCAACCCCTTGAAGTAAGGGGCGATTGAACCGCCGCTGTTGAGTGGCTGGCAAAGCACCGAAGTGCTCGTCGGCCGGTGATGGCTATCTATGAGCCGACCCTTTACAGTGCAACCCTTAATTTGGGTCTCATGACGTTTTTTTGACTTCGCCTAGGGGAATGCCCCCTCAGTCAGTGGGATTTCAGCGCGGAAAGGTCGGTTCGCGAGCCCTGCGACGGGCCGAATCGCGCCGAATCCGCCAGAATCAGCTGGCGATATAGTCCTTCATTGCCCGCGCTTCCGATTCGGCTTCCTCGATTCTGGCCTTCACCAGGTCGCCGATCGAGACCAGACCCAGGATCCGGCCCTCAGCGACCACCGGCAGATGGCGGAATCGCCGATCGGTCATTGTCTCCATCGCCTGCGCGACGGTGACATGCGGCGGTGCCGTCACCACTGGCGACGACATGATGTCGGCGGCACGGGCTTCGAGGATGGCACCGCGGTGGGTATGCAACCCGGCGCAGATGTCGCGTTCACTCACCAGCCCGACGATGACATCATCGGTCATCACCAGCACGGCGCCGATGCGATTGGTGTAAAGCAGCTCGGCAATGGCACTGACGCTGGTATCAGGCGTTACCGAAACCAGCGGCTTCTTGCCGGTCAGGATCGATCCAATCATGACGATCTCCCCAATGACGTCCTATGCAACGGCATCTACTGCGCCGATGGCAGGCAGCATCGCGCGATTCGCGCCGGAAGGCAAAGCATGAACACTCCGCCTGTCTCACCCCAGCGCCCGGCCGCAGATCACTGGAAACGCTTTCGCCGGCTGATGGCATTGATGACCGTCGTTGCGCTGATCACTGTCGGCATTGCTGTCTGGCAGATGCGCGCCGATGGCGTGCCGTTCCACCTGCACTTCATGATTGCGATGGGCGGCGGCATCTTCATCGCGCTGCTGCTCGCCGGCGCGCTGATGGGGCTGGCGTTCGTGTCGAATCGCTCGGGCCACGACGAATCGATCAGCGATATCGACGAATAAGGGCGGAGCCATCGGCCCCGCCCTCACATCTCTCAGCGATTAACGACGCCGGGGATCACTCCTCGGTTGCGGCCTCGACCACCTTGCGCGGCCGACCGCGACGTCGCGGGGCGGCAGCCTCGGGCACTTCGGCCTCAGGGGCAGCTTCGAACAGCACCGGCTCTACCGTCGCGGCGACCGGTTCGCGGCGCGGCGCGCGCGGCGCCCGTTCGGCGCGTTCGGCACCATCGCTGCCACGCGGCATCCGCAGCGTCGCCGGGCCGGGCAGTCCGGGAATCGGGCCTTCATCGATTGCGGCAGGTTCTGCGGCGCGCACCGGTTCGGGCCGGCGTTCCGGCCGTTCGCGCGGGCGCTCATTGGTGTCGCGGTTGCGATTCGGGTTGTTGCCATTCCAGTTCTGGCGGTCGCGGTTGCCTTCGCCCTCGCGGCGCGGCTCGCGCTGCGCGGCATCGCGCGTGGCGTTTTCGCGGTTGCCGTCGCGCTGACTGCTTTCGCGCTGGCTATTGTCGCGCTGGCCGCCATCGCGCGGGGCGTTGTCGCGGCCCCGGTCGGCGCGATCACGGTCATTGCGCTCACGGTTCTGGCCCTCGCGCTGGCCGCCCTGATTGCCGCCCTG
>JANOCM010000477.1:0-2625 GCA_031412175.1 Alphaproteobacteria bacterium | reverse complement strand
CCCCCGCCCGGCCATCCAGCGCAAGTGTACTCTGTGGGTGGCCGGGCGGGGGCGCGGGCTGGCACCGCCCGTCTGCAAGAACACTTCACTGGGCGATACCGATCAGCGTGTCGAACAGGTCGCGCGCCGCAGCGATGACCTGGGCATTGGCGCGATAGGCGGTCTGCAGCCGGGTCAGTTCGGCGGCTTCGCGATCGAGATCGACTCCCGAAATGGCATCGGCGGCGAGCGCGGTGTCGGATTTGACCGCCAGCGCCGTCGCCTTCAGCCGGTCGGTTTCGGCCAGCCCCGATCCGATGCGGGCGATGCTGGCATCGAGGCTGGCCTCGATGGTGCCGCCGGGGCCAACGGCGGCGCGGACAGCGCCGAATTTCAGGATATTGCCGTTGTCGCTGTTGCCGGCGCCGGTGGCGAGGATGCGAAAACTGTCGCCCACAACCGGCGTGCCGGTAAAGCTGACGCCGAAGCCGGCGCCAACAATGCGATTGCCGTCGATCGGCGCGGTCAGCAACAGCGTGCCGGTGGCGATGTCGCTGATCTCGGCATCACCGGCGGCGTTGACGGTGACGCGGTAGGGCGGCTGCGGCGCAAAGGCGGCGGTCGCCGGATCGGTGTCGAGCACAATCGCGCCATCGCCGGCATTGCCGACATCGGCGTCGGTGATGAAGCGGTCGGCAACCGCCAGCCGTTCGGGGCCGATCGGGCGCAGCGAAAGTCCGATGGCGCCGCCGGCGGGATCGAGGAACCAGCCGTCGCCGTCGCGCGCACCGGCGCCGGGGCGGACGGTCACGCCGTCGAGCGTGATGGCGCCCGGGCCGGTGATGCTGTCGCTGCCGTCGGCGCGGCTGAGCGTCCAGCCGGCGGCATCCTTGAGCAGGCGATAGCCGCCCGGCACCAGCGCCGCGCCATCGGCAATCGTCACGTCGATCCCGGCGCTGCCGGCGTTGGCAAGGCCCGGCCGCACGCTGAGGCCATCGGTGTTGAACAGCGGCGTCCCGGGATCGCCGAGCGCATCGCTGCCGGCGACGACCTGGGCGTTGACGGCGCCGGCAAAGCGGCCGGCGAGCGCGTCGATCTCGCCGCGCGCAGCGGTCACCTGGCGCGCGGCCTCGATCAGCCCGGTCAGCGTGCCGCTGGCGGGCAGGCGGACGATTTCGGCGCGGTGGGTGGGATCGAGCACCAGCTCGGCACCGCTCGGGCCGTCCTGCACGGCGATGCGCACCGCGCTGCCCTTGTCGGGCACCAGCACCGGTGCGCCACCGCCGCTGCCGAGCCGGACAGTCGCGGTGCCGCGGTCGCTGATCGTCACGTCGATGCGGATGCGGTCGGCGAGATCGGCGAGCAGCTTGTCACGGGTATCGAGCAGGCCGTTGGCGGCGTTGCCCCCGGCCTGGGTGCGGCGCAGCTCGTCGTTGACGCCGGCGAGCGCCGCGGTGATGGCGTTGACTTCGTCGGTCGTGGTGTCGGCGGCGGCCGCGATGTCGCCCGACAGTGTCGCCAGGCTAGTGCCGAGATCGGAAAAACTGCTCGCCGCCTGGCCGGCACGATCGAGGAAGATGGCGCGCGCCGCGGTCGAGGTCGGCGCCGACGCCAGGTCGCTGGCGGCATCGAAAAAGCCGCCGATGCGGCCGTCGAGATCGCTGCTGGTGACCAGGGATTGCAGCCGCACCTGCCAGTCGGAGCGCGCGTCGAAGCGTGCCGCGTCGCCGGCGGCATTGCGCGCGGCGTTGAGCCTGAGCGCATCGGTGGCGCGGCCGATGGGCCCCGACAGCACGCCGGCGCCGCCGTTTCGGTCGCGGCTCAGCGGCGTGCCGGCACCGGCGGGGCCGGTCTGCAGCTTCACTGTGCGGCGGACATAGCCTTCGGTATCGGCGTTGGCGACATTGTCGCCTGTCACCGACAACGCCGCCTGATAGGCGCGAACGCCGGCGGCGCCGATGCTGAGCAGGTCGGTCATTTGCGCGTCGGCGCGAGCAGCCGGGCGACGCCGATCGGCGCGGCGCGGGCGATGGCCTGCGCGCGCTGGTGGTCGACCATGTCGCGGATGTTGTCGCCGGTGTCGCCGAGCCCGTCGTCGCCAAGTTTTGCGGCGCGGGCGGAACGGAGCAGCGTTTCGGCGATCATGGTTTCGAACTTCAGCGCGACGTCGTCCGTATTGCGCGGCTTTGCTCCGCCCGGCCAATCGAGCCGCCGGGGCGGCGCAAGCGCCATCGGGCGTTGTGGCGGCGCCAATTCCATCAGATCACCACCAGTTCGGCGCGCAGTGCGCCGGCGGCCTTGAGCGCTTCCAATATGGCCACCAGATCGCCGGGCGCAGCGCCGAGCGCATTCACCGCATCGACGATATCGCCCAATTTGGCGCCGGGCGCGAACAGCGCCATGCGGCCGGGGGCTTCGCCGGCCTCGACACGCGACTGCTGGGTGACGATTGTGCCGCCACCGCTCAGCGCGCCGGGCTGGCTCGCCTGCTGATTCTCGGTGACTCGCACGGTCAGATTGCCGTGGGCGATGGCGGCGGGGAGGATGCGGACCTCGCCGCCGATGACGACGGTGCCGGTGCGGGCGTTGACGATCACCCGCGCCGGCGGCGGCGCGAGCGCGACCTCGAGGCTTTCGATGCGGGCG
>JANOCM010000476.1:0-4214 GCA_031412175.1 Alphaproteobacteria bacterium | reverse complement strand
GCTGAGCGGGGACATTATGCCAGTCGATCACGACCGTCTTTGGGAAAAACTGTATCCGGCCGCCTGGAAACTGGCGCGATCGGCCGATCCGATCCATGCCCGCATCGGCGACGCCTTTCGCGGCATCCGCGATTTGAAGGGCGAGGATTTCGGCCCCGAAGAGCGCATCATCTACAACGAGATCACCGACCGCATGACCCGCGCCGGCGCGGTCGTCGAGAACGGCGCGGTCAAGACCGGTGCGGTTGCCAATACGCTGGCCTCGATGCCCGAGGCCGAAGCCTGCGAGATCGCCGAGAGCATCTTCGAACTGTTCGTCCAGGTCGCGGAACAGCATTTCGCACGCTAGCGCCGCGGGTTGCCCGGCAGCCTCGCCGTTGCCGACAGCACTCACTGCGGCTAACAGGTGCGCGCCAGCCATCAGACAGGTTCCATGATGACAAACGCCCAGACGACTTCCATGACCCCCGCCGTCCGCGCGATCCTCGCCAATTACGAAAGCGACAATCCGGGCACCAAGGCGAACCTCGCCCGCATCCTGATGCAGGGCCGGCTCGGCGGCTCCGGCAAGCTGGTGATCCTGCCCGTCGACCAGGGTTTCGAGCACGGCCCGGCGCGCAGCTTTGCGCCGAATCCGCCGGCGTACGATCCGCATTATCATTTCCAGCTGGCGATCGATGCCGGGCTGTCGGCCTATGCAGCACCCTTGGGCATGATCGAGGCGGGTGCCGACACCTTTGCCGGGCAGATCCCGACGATCCTCAAGGTCAACAGCTCGAACAGCTGGTCGACGAGCATCAACCAGGCGGTGACCGGCACGGTCGATGATGCGCTGCGCCTCGGCTGCTCGGCGATCGGCTTCACCCTCTATCCGGGGTCGGACGATATCTTTGAACTGATGGAGGAAATCCGCGAGCTGAGCCAGGAGGCCAAGGCCGTCGGCATCGCCACGGTGATCTGGTCGTACCCGCGTGGCGGCGAGATTTCCAAGGCCGGCGAGCTGGCATTGGATGTCGGCGCCTATGCCGCGCACATGGCGGCGCTCGCTGGCGCGCACATCATCAAGGTCAAGCTGCCGACCGACCATATCGAGCAGAAAGACGCCAGGAAATCCTATGAAGGCGGCGACTGGAGCACCCAGGCCAAGCGCGTCGCGCATGTCCGCCAGTCGTGCTTCAACGGCCGCCGCATCGTGGTGTTCTCGGGCGGCGCCGCCAAGGGTGCCGACGCTGTGTTCCAGGATGCCCGCGACATCCGCGATGGCGGCGGCAACGGCTCGATCATCGGCCGCAACACCTTCCAGCGGCCGCGTGACGAGGCGCTGGCGATGCTCGACAAGATCGTCGAGATCTATCTCGGCAAGGATTAACCGCTAAAAGGCGTGGTTTAGCAGCACGGCGAACAGCACGATCGTCGCCACCAGCCCGGCGAGCAGCAAGCCGGCGAGGTTGCGCCGGCTGCCGGCGCCGGGCACGCCGTAGAGCCCGGCGAGCCCCGGCAAGCTGGCGATGGCGGTCTGCAATGCCGCCGGCATCGCCGCCAGCGCCGCCGGTTGATTGGCGGCGAGCAGCGCCGCCAGTTGCGCGCGTGTCGCCGGGCGGCCTTCGCTGGCGAGCAGCGCCGCGGCGGCACTGGCGACCAGCATCGTCGAAAGTGCCAGTGCGCGGGTGGCGGCGCTGATCGTCGAGCCGCTGGCGGCGGCGAGCGCGCGTGCCATCAGTTCGACCTTGCTGCCGAACAGCCCGGCAAGCAGCGCCAGGCCGGCGTCGAGCGGGCGACGGCCCCCGGCGCCGACGCCGGCCGCGTCGCCGGCTGTCATCGTCGAGGCCATCGCGTCGATGCCCGCCGCCGACGCGCCGCGGTTGCCGATCAGCAGTGCAATCGCATTGGCGAGCAGCACCGCGGTCATGGCATTGTCCTTGCCGACCAGCACGGCGAATTTGGCGATGATCGCCTGGGTCAGTAACTGCCGGGTGCGAATGATCAGGTCGGTCATGCCGGTGAGCGTGATCCTGGGGTGGAGTGGAATCGAAGGTCGGGTCGCGGCAGGCGCCCGAAATAACGGCATCCGGCGGTCGCGGCAACCCGCCTGCCGGAAGGGGTAGGGCTGTGCTTGCGCCGCGACGGCCCGGTGGTTAAGCCCGCGGGCCGCAGCGCGACGGGTGGAGACGATGGTGAACAACATTCCGGGCAATGGCGGCGACGACCTGATCCCGCTCGATCCGGGCTTTGGCGAGCGTTTCGACCGGCAGTTTCGCCCGGCCTGCCAGCTGTATGTCGTTTCGCCGCCCCAAATCGCCATTCCGGCCTTTGCCGACACGCTGAAGGCGGCGCTCGACGGCGGGCCGGTCGCGGCATTCCAGCTGCGGTTGAAGGATGTCGACGATGCCACAGTGCTGCGCGCCTGTGCCGCGCTGCTGCCGGTGTGCAACGCCGCAGATGTGGCGTTCATCCTCAACGATCGCGCCGATCTGGCCCACCAGGCCGGCGCCGATGGCGTCCATCTCGGCCAGTCCGACGGCAGCGTGTCGGAGGCGCGCGCGCTGCTCGGCAATGACGCCCAGATCGGCCGCACCTGCCACGACAGTCGCCACCTGGCCATGGAGGCCGGCGAGCAGGGCGCCGATTACGTCGCATTCGGCGCCTTTTACGACACGACGACCAAGCCGAGCCATTATCGCCCCGACCCGTCGATCCTGGCGTGGTGGACGACGATCAGCCAGCTGCCCTGCGTCGCCATTGGCGGGATTTGCCCTGAAAACGCCGCGCCGCTGGTCGCCGCCGGCGCCGATTTCATCGCCGTCGTGCGCGCCGTCTGGGACCATCCCGGCGGGGCCGGTGCCGGCGTTGAGGCGTTCGGCGACGTGCTCGGCTGGGGTTGACGCGCACCGCCAAAGCGTTAGTGTGTTAACCTCATAATACACGTACTGGATTCTGATCGATGAAGTTGCTGCTCGTCGCTGCTCTGATTGTTTTGGCGGCGCCCGCCGTGGCGGCTCCGGCACCGGTTGAGGTGATGGTCCTCGGCGCCTATCATTTCGGCAATCCGGGTCTTGATACCAACAATATCAAGGTCGATTCGGTGCTGACGGCGGAACGGCAGCGCGATCTCGAGAGGGTGGCGAAGGCGCTGGCGGCGTTCCGGCCAACCCATGTCATGGTCGAAATGCAAAGCGAGGCGCCCGATTTCGCGATCGCCGAGTTTGGCCGTTTCGATGACGCGATGCTGGCCAGGGACGCCAATGAAATCGTCCAGATCGGTTATCGCACGGCCCGCGCCGCTGGTGTGCAAACGGTCAACGGCATCGACGAGCAGCCCAAGGCCGGCGAGCCGGACTATTATCCCTATGACAAGGTGCAGGAAACCGCGGCGAGGCTCGGCCAGACTGCGGCGCTTGAAGCGCTCAACCTGCCCATCATGGCTTGGCTGAAGGATTTCGAAGTCGCGCAAAAGACGCACAGCGTCGGGAAGATGCTGCTGCGGATGAATGATCCGGCTTATGACCGGATGAGCATGGACAATTATTACGGCATGCTGGCGATCGGCGATCATGATGCGCAAACGGGCGCCGACCTCAATGCCATGTGGTATCTGCGCAATGCCAAGATGTTCGGCAAGCTGATGCAGGTGGCAAGGCCGGGCGACCGCGTGCTCGTCGTCTATGGCGGCGGCCACGGCTATTGGTTGCGCCATTTTGCCGGCACGGTGCCGGGCTATCGCAACATCGATGTCCGGCCGTATCTGAAGGCGGCGAAATAGCGGGGTGGTTGGCAGGGGGAGCATGACCCGCTAAGGGACGCGGCTTCCCGTTGCCCACCCTCCCACCGCCCGGCGGCGGCGGGTCCCTCCCTCGCCACGATTGGCCGAGGGGAAGAAAGATTGCCATGGTCGCCCATTCCGCCCTCATCACCGTCATGGAAAAGGCTGCGCGCAAGGCGGCGCCGCGCCTGCGGCGTGACTTCAACGAGGTCGATGCGTTGCAGGTCAGCCGCAAGGGGCCGGCCGATTTCGTCTCGAACGCCGATCGCGCGGCCGAACAGGCGATCGCCGAGGTGCTGACCCATGCCCGCCCCGACTGGGGGCTGCTGATGGAGGAATCGGGCGAAACCGTCGGCGCCGAGAAACAGGCGCGCTGGATCGTCGATCCGCTCGATGGCACGACGAATTTCCTCCACGGCATGCCGCATTTCGCCATCTCGATCGCCGCCGAAGT
>JANOCM010000475.1:0-6621 GCA_031412175.1 Alphaproteobacteria bacterium | reverse complement strand
ACCATCAACGAATCGACCATCCCTTTGCGATTTCCGCCGCGGCGGTTCCTGCCTGCGGGCGCGGTCAAGGGGGCGAACCTGGCGTTCCGGCGTTCCGCGCTCGATGCAATCGGGCCGTTCGATCCGCTGTTCGGCAGCGGTGCGCTGTTTCCTTCGGAAGATGCCGATGCGGCGATGCGCGCGGCGCTGGCCGGATGGCATGGCGTCTATGATCCGGCGATCGTCGTCTGGCATCATCATGGCCGCAAGGCGGGCGATGTCGCGGGGCTGTACCGGTCGTACGATGTCGGGCGCGGGGCGTTTCATGCCAAGCTGCTGGGCCTGAGCGGCGGGCTGGCACCGGGCCTGCGCGCCTGGGCGGGGCTGCCGGGGCGGGCGCGGCGGCGGCGCGGGTTGTTGCGCGGTGAATTGGCGGGGGCGCTCGGCTATTGGCGGGCGCGGCGTTAGCCGCGCATGTGCTCCAGCCGAACCGACAGCGTCTCGGCGATGCTCGTCGGCTCGAACAGCGCCCCGATCATCGCGTATAGCGGCCGCAACGCCTCGGGGTCGGTCGTCCAGCGGGCATAGTCGATCTTGATGAAGCGGTCGGGAAACTCGGCGACCAGCGCATCGGTGATCGCCTCGAACCTTGCCACATTGGCGGCGAGCACCGCCTTGTCGCCGTCCTTCCACCACGCCGATTGCGCCACGGCATCGACCGACCGGGTGTTGATGACGAACACCGCCGGCGGGAAAAAGCGGTCGATGAACAGCAGATAGTCGCGCAGATCTTCGGTCAGATAGCGGATTTCCTTGAATCCGGCGACGCGCGTGCCCCGCGGTGGCCGCAGGATATTGGCCACGAACGCCGCGACCATGGCCCGTGCATAGCCGTCGGGATCGGCGGCATCGGCGCCGTGCCAGGGGTGATCGATTGCTTCATGCCCCCAGCCATATTTCGCTTTCAGGATGGTCGCGTCGCGCCAAGCGGCGAAAACGCCGTGGAGGCAATTATGATTCTCCCCCGCCATGTAGTGGCCGGGGATGCTGCCGAGCAGTTTTTGCAGCAGGGTCGATCCGGTGCGGCCATAGGTGACGATGAACAGCCAGCGTTCGGGCCCGGCGCCTGCCGGCACCCGCGCCAGTCGCGATCGCCAGCGCCGCAGCTTGATGGCGATGCGCGTCGGAAGCGGCGGCTTGGTGATGGCACGGACGGTCATAGCGGCAGCCCGAGATCGAGGCGGAGATTGGCGGCGCGGCGGCGCAGCGATTCGACGGCGCGGCGGGCATGATAGCCGGGTTCGCGCCAGCCCGCCGGCGGCAGGCCGCGCCGCGCCGATTCGATCGTCGACGGCCCGGCGAGTTCGAGCACCGGGAAGGGGAACACCCCGAGACTGGTGATACGGTGTGCCCAATAGCGATCGAGCTCGTCGTCGACCGGCCGTGTGATCGTCGTGATCGAAGCTGCCAACCGCGCCGCCGCGGGCTGGCGCAGGAAATAGGCCTGGGTGCCGAAGGCCATCCCGCGATAGCGCACCAGGTGGCGGCCGGCGACGCGGCCGATGACCCTGGCCGGGGCAGGGGCTTTGGCGTGCAGGCGCAAATAGTCGATGTGCGGGATAGCGGCAGCAAGGGCATCGAGGCCGGCGAAGAACCCGGCGTCGATGAGCAGGTCGTCCTCGAGCACCACCAGCGCCGCATCGGCGGGCTGCCCGGCGAGGTCGCGCCAGACGCCGGCATGGCTGGCAAAGCAGCCGATCTCGCCGCGGGTCAGGTCGCGGCGGATGGTGCGCCGGGTCGCCGCCGGATCGTGGGCAAGCTCGGCGGGCAACGCTTCACAGGCATCGAAAAACGCCCAGTCGAGCCCGGCGATCGCATCGAGCTGGGCCGCCATGCCGCTGCGCCGGGGCGAACCGCGCAGGCTGATGACGCGCACGGCGACCACGGCAGACCCCTTTGGTGGTAAAGTCGTCGCGAAATCGCGGCGGCAAGATTATGGCGTTGCTCTAGTCGTTGTTTTTGACAGTTTTGTAACAGCGCAAAAACGACCGGGTCGGCGCTGCCGTGCGCGATATAGTAACATTTCAGTCAAAAAAATTACATCACGGCGCTGCTAAGGTGGGGTGCCGAAGGAGGGGGGTCAGCGGCCGGCTTTCCAGACGCGATCAGCCTGGGAATTATTGTTCGCCGCATGACGCTTTCGCCGCCATTGCCACTTGCCATGGGCACTTGCTGTTCGGCGCTGCTGCTTGCGGCGCTGTCGGCGGCGCCAGCCCGGGCGCAAGTCCCCGCCGCGTCGGCGGTGACGGCGGCCCCGCCGGTGCGCAATGCCCCCGACCGATTCGAAATCGCTGCCTTTGATGTCACCGGCGTCACCCGGCTCGATGCCGCCACCGTCGAAACCGCGATCTATCCGTTCGCCGGCCCCGACCGCGCCGCCACCGATGTCGAGGCGGCGCGCAAGGCGCTCGAGGATGCCTACAAGGCCAAGGGTTACGAATCGGTCCTCGTCGAAATTCCGCCACAGCCCAACGAAGCCTTTGTCGCCGGTATCGTGCTGCTGAAGGTGACCGAGGCCACCGTCGGCCAGGTTCGCGTCACCGGCGCCAAATATCATGCACCGACGATCGTGCTGGCGCAGGTGCCGGCGCTGAAGGCCGGCGAAGTCCCCGATTTCACTGCGGCGCAAAAGCAGCTGGCGGCGGCGAATCGCTTCCCCGATCGTGAGATCACTCCGTCGATCAAGGCCGGCAAGATCCCCGGCACCATCGATATCGACCTGCGCGTGCGCGATACGCTGCCGCTGCACGCCAATCTCGAGGTCAACAACGACCACAACAGCACGACCTCCGACCTGCGGCTGGCCGGCGGCGTGCGCTACACCAACCTCTGGCAGCTGGGTCATACCATCTCGGCGTCATATCTGATCTCGCCGCAGAACCGCGAGGAGACCGAGGTCATCTCCGGCTCCTACCTGGCGCCGCTGCTCGGCTCGCGCTGGACGCTGCTGCTCTACGCGTACAAGTCGAACAGCAATGTCGCGGCGCTCGGTGGCTCGCAGGTGCTCGGCAACGGCTATGCGATCGGCACCCGCGCCATCTACCGCCTGCCCGGTGCAGTCGAACAGTCGCTGACCTTCGGGCTCGACTGGAAGGATTTCGAACAGGACATCCTGGTGCCCACCGGCCCCGACACGCCGCCCGGGCTGATCAGCACGCCGATCGCCTATGTGCCGCTTGTCATCAGCTACAACCGCCAGCTGACCACCGAGACCAGCGCCTTCAACATGACGATCGGCGCCACCGCCGGGCTGCGCGGCTTTGGCTCGGAAATCAGCGATGTCCAGGCGCAGCGCTTCAACGCCGTCGGCAACTTCGTCCATGTCAACGTCGACTTCGATTATACCCGGGCGCTCGGCGGCGACTTTTCGGCGTTTGCCCGGCTGACCGGCCAGTTCGCCGATTCGCCGCTGGTGACCAACGAGCAGTTCAGCATCGGCGGCAATTCGTCGGTGCGCGGCTATTTCCAGTCGGATGCGGTCGGTGACGACGGCGTCAATGGCAGCATCGAGCTGCGCAGTCCGTCGCTGGCGTCGAAACTCGGCGGCTTCGTCGATGAGCTGCGCTTCTTCGCCTTTGCCGATGGCGGTTTCGTCCGGGTGCGGTCGCCGCTGCCCGACCAGGACAGTGAATTCACGCTGGTCAGCGCCGGTGCCGGCGGACGGTTCCAGCTGCTGCGCTATCTGAAGGGCAATGTCGCCTATGGCTGGGCGCTGGTCGACGGCGTCAACCGCCAGGCCGGCGACGGCATGCTGACCTTCTCGGTCAAGGCCGAGTTCTGATCATGGCGACCTGCCACTTCGCCCCCCGCTTCCAACAGGAGAACCGGCCATGACGCGCCGTGCAATTTTTGGCCTCGTCGCTGCGGCGCTGGCGCTGTCGGCCTGCGGTGAGCAAGGCACCAGCTGGTGGCAGAAGGACTGGCCGTACCGCTCGCCGGTGACCGTCGACACGACGCCATCGGGCACCAACCTCAGCGGGGCGATCGGCCGCACGCCGGTGCTGCTCCGCCTGCATTCGGGCAATTTCTCGTTCAGCGAATCGGCCGACAACGGCGCCGACCTGCGCATCGTCGCCGCCGACAACAAGACGCCGCTGACATTTCATATCGAAAGCTTCGACGTGCTGCTCGGCGTCGCCAATGTCTGGGTCGATATGCCCAAGCTGGCGGGTGGCGAAAAGACCGCGATCTGGGTCTATCACGGCAACAAGAGCGCGCCGGCAACGGTCGACACCGCCGGCACCTTCGACGCCGACTACAACCTCGTCCTGCATTACGACGAGGCGGCCGGAGCACCGGTTACCGACAAGACGTCATTCCACAACAATCCCGCCAACGGCCCGACGGCGAGCGACGATGGCGCCATCATCGGCCGCGGCGGCAAGTTCACCGCCAGCCCCGGCATGGCGATTGCGGCGACGCCGTCGCTGGCGACGCCGGCGGCAGGCTTCACCTTCTCGACCTGGGTCAAGCTCGATGCCGCCAGCACCGCCGACGAGGCGCTGTTCGCCCGCGACGGCGTGGTGATCGGGCTGGCGGCGGGCGTGCCCTATGTCGGCGCCGGCGCCCGTGTCAGCGCCCCCGCCGCGATCGCGCCGGGGCAGTGGACGCATGTTGCCGTGACCTCCGACGGCCAGGCCTCGCACCTGTTCGTCGGCGGCAAGGAAGTCGCCAGCGGCGCGGCGCTGCCGGCGATGGCCGGCGCGCTGACCGTCGGCGGATCGGCGGCGGCGCCGTTCACCGGCGGGCTCGACGAGACGCGGCTGTCGAAGGTGGCGCGGCCGGCAAACCTGATCGCCGCCGATGTCGCGGCGCAGGGGCCCGAAGGCAAGCTGCTGGTGTTCGGCAAGGACGAGGAACAGGGCGGTGGTGGCGGCACCATCATGTATATCCTGAAGGCGACGCCGGCACTCGACTGGGCGATCATCGGCCTGTGCATGCTGCTGCTCGCCGGCGCCATCGTCGTCATGGTGATGAAGAACGGCTATCTGTCGCGCGCCGCGCGCGCCAACAAGGCGTTCCTCAAGCGCTACCGGTCGATGTCCGAGGAACTGGTCCAGATCGAGGATCTGCCGGGTCTGTCGCCGGGCGAGCGCAAGTTGATCGCATCGGCACCGCTGGCGCGGCTGTATGAAACCGGCATCGACGAGCTGCAGATGCGCCAGCGCCGGCTTGGCGACCGGCCGTTGTCGGGCGAGGCGGTCGAGGCCCTGCGCGCGTCGGTCGACGCCCAGCAGGTCGCCGAAAACCAGAAGTTCGATGCTGGCATGGTGCTGCTGACGATCGCGATTTCAGGCGGACCGTTCATCGGCCTGCTCGGCACCGTCATGGGCGTGATGAACACCTTCGGCGGCGTCGCCATGGCCGGCGACGTCAACGTCAACGCCATCGCGCCGGGGATCGCGGCGGCCCTGCTGGCAACGATCGCCGGCCTTGCTGCCGCCATCCCGTCGCTGTTCGGGTACAATTACCTCAACAGCAAGATCACCGCGATGGCCGATGAAATGCGGGTGTTCTGCGACCGGCTGGTGACCCGGCTCGCCGAAGTCCAGGCCGAACGCGCCCACCCGGCGCCCCCCACCCGCCTCGCGGCGGAATAGGAGCAGACCCGATGAAAGCCGGTGGCGGCCGCAAGGCCTATGACGACATCAACATCACGCCGATGCTCGACCTGGCCTATGTGCTGCTCGTCATCTTCATCCTGATGGCGACGGCGAGCGTGCAGGGCATCAAGGTCGATTTGCCCAAGGCAGGCTCCGCGGCAAGCCTTGTGCAGCCCAAAACCAAGGCGATCACCGTCAACAATTCCGGGCAAATCTTCCTCGATGCCTATCCGGTGTCGCTCGCCGATCTCGAAGCGCGGTTGCGCACCGAAAAGGCGATCAACCCCGAGCTGCCAATCGTGCTCAAGGGCGATTCGACCGTCCAGTATCAAAAGGTCATGGAGGTCCTCGACCTGCTGCGCCGGCTCGACCTCAACAAGGTCGGCCTCGTCACAGGCAAGCCCGGCGACAGCTGAGCGATGGCCGACAACGCTGCCTTTGACGACGGCTACGAGCCCAACCGCAAATGGTTGTGGATCGTGCTTGGCGTCGTGGCGCTGGCAGCGGTCGCCTATGGCATCTGGGCGTTGAGCACCGGCACGGTCGGCAAGGAGAAAAAGGCACCACCGACGACAACGGCGCTGTTGCTGCCACCACCACCACCGCCGCCACCGCCGCCGCCGCAGGAAAAGCCGCCCGAGCCGGTCGAGACGACAAAGCCGGTGCCGGTCGAACAGCCGACGCCGACGCCGGCCAAGGCCGCCGATGCCCCGGCAGCGGTGTCGATCGACGCGGCGCCGACCGGTGCCGGCGATGCCTTTGGCCTGCAGGGCGGCGGCCCCGGCGGCATGGGCGGCGTTGGCAGCACTGGCACCGGCACCGGCGCGGCGGGCGGGATCAGCGATGGCTTTTATGGCCAGAACCTCAGGAATGCGCTGCAGCAGCGCATCCAGGACCAGGACAGCGTCAACCGCCAGGTGTTCTCGGCCGATTTCGCCGTCTGGGTCGACAGCCTCGGCCGCGTGTCGAAGGCCGAGCT
>JANOCM010000474.1:0-5900 GCA_031412175.1 Alphaproteobacteria bacterium | reverse complement strand
CGCTGGTCGCCTTCAACTTCGTCGAGCATTTCTACGGCCATCATTTCGATCCGCCGCTGGGGCCATTGGGCTATCCGCGCGTCATGGCGCCGTGGCGCCGGCCGCTCGCCACCGCCGACGGCCATGTCTGCATGATGGCCTATACCGATGCGCATTGGCGCGGCTTCTTCACCGTCGCCGGCGCGCCCGAACACATCGCTGACCCGCGCTTTGCCAGCATCGCGACGCGCACCAGTCACATCGACACCATCTATGGCCTCGCCGGCGATCTCGTCCGCCACAAGACCACCGCCGAATGGCTCGAACTGCTCGAACGCGCGCAGGTGCCGTGTGCGCCGGTGATCCCGCTCGCCGGGCTGGAGAGCGATCCCCATCTCGCTGCCACCGGCTTCTTCACGCGCATAGAAACCCCCGCCGGCCCGCTGCGCTATCCGGGCGTGCCGGTGCTGTTCGACGGCGTTCGCCCCGGCGTCAGCGCGCCGCCGCACCGGGGCGAGCACACGGCACAAGTGCTCGCCGAGGCCGGGTTTACGTCGGAGGATATCGCTGCGCTGATCGCCAGCCGGGCGGCGCGGCAGGGCTAGGGTCGGTTACACGCAATTCGAACCGGCCGTCATCCCCGCGAAGGCGGGGATCCATCGCCCGGCCGTGGCTTTTGCGGGCAAGCTCAGGCGATGGATCCCCGCCTTCGCGGGGATGACGTGTCCGTTCAAACGCATTCGATCCTAAAGGCCCAGCGCCCCCGGATTGAGTATCCCCTTCGGATCGAGCGCCGCCTTGATCGCCCGCAGCAGCGCGACGCTCGCCGCATCACGGCCATCGAGATAGGGATAGAGCTTGCCTATCTGAAAATGCACGCCGCCGTGCCGGTGCATCAGCGCGATGACCTCGGTTCGCATCCGCTCGACCGCCGCCCGCGCCTCGGGGCTCACCGGATAGGCCGGCAGCCCGGCGAGATGGCCCGCCGGCGCCATGCGATCGTGATAGATCGTCCGCGCATCGGGCCAGTAGAAAGTCGGTTCATACAGGAAGCCACTGTTGACCGTCATGAACATGCCGCCGGTGACGATCTGGTGGCGATCGAGCACCGCGCGGTTGGCCGCCCAATAGTCCTGCAGCGCGCGGTGGAATGTCGGCACCCGGTCGTGCGGCAGCGGCGTGTGCATCGGCACCCAGCGCTCGCCTTTCGGCCCCAGCACATTGGTCAGCGGTGCGAACGGCATGCCGCGGACCACCGTCGGCACGGTGTTGGCGATCTCCTCGCCAAGCGCCGCCGCGATGCGCTTCACTGCGGCGATTTTGGCGCGCGCCGCGGCGGCATCGACGCCCTCGACGCTCCAGTGGACGACATAGCTCGCCGCCTTCAGGTCGCGGTCGCCGGCGATCGCCATTTTCGCCAGGCTCTTCATGCCGCTGGCCATCGACGTCGCCGATTTCATCACGCTGGCGGCGATTTCGGCCTTGGCGGCCACCCCCGACTGCCGCCCCAACTGCCCCTGCTGCAGCGTTGCATCGAGGCCGAAGTTTTCATCGAGGACATTTTCGAGCGCGACCAGCCGCATCGCAGCGTGCATCGCGTCGAAGTCGGCAAAGCTGAAGCTCGCCGCCTCGAAGGCTTCGTGGCGGCGGATCAGGCGAAGCGTGACGCGGGCCTTGACGCCGAAGGCACCGCAATCGCCGGTGAACAGCCCGGCGAGATCGGGGCCGAAGTGCCGGAAAAACGCCGTGCTGGCGCTGCCGCCGGCGCTGCCCGTCGCCAGCAGGTCGCCGGTGCCGGTGACGATCTCGAGATTGACCAGGCTTTCGGCCGAAACGCCCGTGCCGTGGCTGACGCTGTGCTGCGACATCGACCCGGCAATCGTCGCCGCGAGGCCCGAAAACGGCCCCCAGAACGGCGTGCGCAAGCCCCGCGCCTTCAGGGCCTCGTACAGCTCGGTCCAGGTGACCCCGGCTTCCACCGTCACCACGGCGTTTGTCTCGTCGATGCTGATCGCCTTTAGCCGCAGCGTGTCGATGGTGACGCCGCCCGGCCGGCTGTGGATATAGCCATCGGTATAGCTGGCGCCGCCGCCGCGCACCGTCAGCGGCGCACCGGATGCGGCGCAAGCCGCCACCACCGCCTGCAGTTCGGCGACGCTGCCCGGCCGCACCACCGCCGCCGGGATTTCACCGGCGCGATAGCAATCGGTGCCGGCAAAGCGCCGGTCGTCGTCACCGGTCAGCACATGATCGGCGCCGACGGCCGCGACCAGCGCGTCGAGCAGCGAGGGGTCGTTGCGGAGCAGGGTTGCCATGGTCGGAGCCTTTTCGCAGCACTATATGATGCCTGCCCGCGCCGCCGCTGCCAAGCGCCGCAGCCGATGTTCATCGGTCGGTCATTGGCAGGACAGCAGCAGTCGCGCTAAGTCAGCAAAGTCTGTTTCCCCGGGAGATTCCATGCGCCTGTCGATCGTCGCGGCTCTGCTGCTCGCCACCACCCTGTCCGGCCCGGTTATCACCCCCGCGCTCGCCCAGCCGGCTGCGGCGGTCGCGGCCCCGGCGCCGGTCGCGGCGCTCGTCAAGGCGGTCGATATCCCGCACCAGGATTTCACCCTGCCCAACGGCCTGCGCGTCTTTGTCCACACCGATCGCAAGGCGCCGATCGTCGCGGTGAGCGTCTGGTATCACATCGGCTCGCGCGACGAACCGGCCGGCAAGACCGGCTTTGCGCATTTGTTCGAACACCTGATGTTCGGCGGCAGCGAGAACAACAAGGGGTCGTACATCAAGACGCTGGAAGGCATCGGCGCGACCCAGCTGAACGGCACCACCTGGTTCGATCGCACCAACTATTTCCAGAATGTGCCGACGCCGGCGCTGCCCCTCGCGCTGTTCTATGAATCGGATCGCATGGGCCATCTGCTCGGTGCGGTGACGCAGGAACAGCTCGATATCCAGCGCGGCGTCGTCCAGAATGAAAAACGCCAGGGTGATAACGATCCGCTTGGCCTGACCGAATATGCCAAGCTGAAGGCGCTGTTTCCCGACGGCCATCCCTATCGCCATTCGACGATCGGCAGCATGGCCGATCTCGATGCCGCCAGCATGGAGGATGTCCGAAGCTGGTTCCGCGCCAACTACGGCCCCAACAATGCAGTGCTGGTGCTGGCCGGCGACATCGACGTGGCGACCGCGAAGACGCTGGTCACCAAGTATTTCGGCGACATCAAGGCCGGCCCGGCAGTGACCCGCTATCCGGCGCCGGTGCCGAAATGGACCGAGACGCGCCGCGAGACCATGTACGACCAGATCCCGACGCCGCAGCTGTCGCGGCTCTGGGTCGTGCCCGGCCGCACCGAGGCGGTGACGCCATTGGTTGATGTGGCGCTGACCATCCTCGCCGGTGGCGGCAGCTCGCGGCTCTACAACGACCTTGTGCGCGACAAGAAACTGGCGGTCGCCGTGTCGGGCGGCGCCCAGGCGTTCGAAAAGAACAGCCAGGCGAGCATCGACATCACCGTCGCCCCGGGCGTCGATCCGGCGAAGGTCGAGGCACGCGTCGATGAACTTGTCGCGCAGTTCCTCAAGGACGGCCCGACCGCCGACGAGGTCAACCGCGTCGCCACCCGCAACGTCGCCGGCACCATCCGCGGCCTCGAATCCGTCGGCGGCTTCGGCGGCAAGGCCGTCGCAATCGCCGAAGGCGCGGTCTATGCCGACGATCCGGATTTCTACAAAACCGAGCTGGCGCGCTACGCCGCCGCAACGCCGGCGACGGTGAAGGCCGCGGCGAACGCATGGCTGGCGAGGGGCGATTACCGCCTGACCGTGCTGCCCGGCAAGCGTCCGCCGGCCGAGGATGTCGCGCCGACCCGCGCCAAGCCGGTGCCGGCGCCGCCGGTCGCCATCGTGCCGCGCATGCCGGCCCCCGCTGTCGGTGGCACCCCGGGGCTGGCTGTGGCCGCCGTCGAGCGCGCGACCTTGTCGAACGGCATCAAGGTCGAGCTCGCCCGTCGTGACACCATCCCGGTGGTGCGCATGCTGCTGTCGTTCGATGCCGGCTATGCCGCCGATGATCGCAAAAAACTCGGCATCCAGGGCCTGGCGCTCAACCTGCTCGACGAAGGCGCCGGCAGCCTCAGCGGCCCGCAGATCGCCGAGGCGCGCGAGCGGCTGGGCGCCGGCATCGGCGCCAGCGCCGGGCCCGACCGCACGCGGCTGACGCTCGATGCGCTGAAGCCCAACCTTGCTGCCAGCCTGTCGTTGTTCGCCGACATCGTCCAGCGCCCGCGCTTCGACGCCGCCGAACTCGAGCGCGTGCGCGGCCAGATCTTGACCGGAATCGCGCAGGAGGAAGCCGACCCCGGCAACATCACCCGCCGCATCCTGCCCGTCGAGCTTTACGGTGCCGATCACCCCTATGGCGTACCATCGACCGGCACCGGCACGGCCGCCGGCGTAAAGGCGGTAACGCGTGCCGACCTGCTGGCCTGGCACAAGGCCTGGATCCGCCCCGACAACGCCAGCATCTTCGTCGTCGGCGAGATCAGCATGGCAGAACTGAAGCCGCAGCTCGAAGCCAGCTTCGGCACCTGGCAGCCCGATGCGGCGACGCGGAAAGGCAGCCGCAACTTCCCGGCCATTCCGCAGCCCAAGGGCGCGCGCATCATCCTCGTCGACCGGCCGGACAGCCCGCAAAGCTATATCCGCGGCGGCGTCGTGCTGCCGATCAAGGGCCGCGAGGACCCGATAGCGCTGCGCGCCGCCAACGACATCCTGGGCGGGCTGTTCAGCTCGCGGCTCAACATGGATATACGCGAGGACAAATCCTGGGCCTATGGCGTCGGATCATTGATCGGCGATGCCGAGGATCGTGTGTCGGCGCAGATCGTCGCGCCGGTCCAGGCCGATCGCACCGGTGATTCGATCGCCGCGATGATCGCCGATGTGAAGGCGCTGACCGGCGCCAAGCCGATCGACCGGACCGAGCGCGACAACAGCATCGAAAACACCGTACGCTCGCTGCCCGGCGATTTCGAAAGCGGCGCGGCGCTGCTCGGCGCCATCGAGAAGAACGCCGTCTATGGCCGCGGCGACGACTACTACGGCAAGCTGGTGCCGCGCTTGCAGGCGCTGACTCCGGCGCAGCTCAACGAGGCCGCACAACTGCTGTCGACCGACAATTTCACCTGGGTCATCGTCGGCGACCGCAAGGTCGTCGAGCCGCAACTTGCCAAGCTGGGGATGCCGGTGACTGTGCGCTAGCCCGGCAGCGGCTCAACCCGCCGGCGCCGGCGCTCCGCTTGCGGCGCCGGCGCCCATCGCCACGGCACGGTAGAACACCACCAGCGTCAGCACGCTGAACCCTGCTGCCAGCACGAACGGCGCACCGGGCAGATAGAAGGGCGCGCCGGGGCTGGAAAAATAGGCGAAACTGCCGGTCATGATCGGCGGGCCCATGATCGCGCTCAGGCTCTGGATGCTGCTAACGGCGCCCTGCAGCTCGCCTTGTTCGGACGGCGCCACCCCAGCCGACATCATGCCCTGCAACGACGGGAACACCAGCCCTTGCAGCGCGGCGACGGCGATGCCGACATACATCATCCAGCCCTGGCCGGCGAAGGCGTAGATCAGGTAGCCAGCGATACCCGACACCGCCCCTGCAATGACGATGTTGCGCGGACCATAGCGCGGGATCAGCCGCCGTGAGAGCAAGCCCTGCACGAGCGCGCCGGTGACGCCGACAGCTGCGAGGCTCCAGCCCACCTGCCCCGGCGTCCAGTCGAAGCGTTCAAGGCCGAAATAGCTCCAGGTCGCGTAGAGCGACTGATAGCCCATCGTCCACAGCAGCACCGTCAGCGCCAGCATCAGCACGCGCGGATGCGCCGATTTCAGCCTTATCAGTGCCCCCACCGGATTGG
>JANOCM010000473.1:0-4664 GCA_031412175.1 Alphaproteobacteria bacterium | reverse complement strand
ACGGTCAATTCGCCGTCGTGGATCATCTTGGTGAACAAGCGGTCGAGCAGGAACATGGCCCCCCTCTATCGCGGTCATTTCGGATCGCATAGCCTTTCGACAGGCTTGCCGCGTAACGACAGCAATCGCGCCGAAGCGCAGCGCCTTGCTAATACCCCACCAGTTCCTGCCCCGTCAGCCGCACCACATGCACGACATTGGTCGTCCCCGGCGTCGAGAACGGCACGCCGGCGATCAGCACCAGCGGGTCGCCGCCCTTGCCGAGCTTGGTGCGCAGCGCCATGCGCTTGGCCTTTTCGACCATTTCCTCGAACCCGGCGACATCGCGGGTGACGACGGCGTGGACGCCCCACACCAGCCCCATGCGGCGCGCCGTCGCCAGCCGCGGCGTCAGGCACAGCACCGGCAGCTCGGCGCGTTCGCGCGCGGCGCGGCGCGCGGTCGATCCGCTGATCGTGAAGCAGACGATGGCGCGGGCACCGACCGTCCGGCTGATCGCCGCGGCGGCCTGCGTCATCGCATCGGCGGTGGTGTTGCCGGGGGCGACATCGCTGAAATGCACGCGGGCAAAATAGCCGGGATCGGCCTCTACCTCGCGGGCAATGGCGTCCATCATTGCCACCGCCTCGACCGGGAACTTGCCGGCGGCGCTTTCGGCCGACAGCATCACCGCGTCGGCGCCGTCGTAGATCGCGGTCGCCACGTCGGAGACTTCGGCGCGCGTCGGCGACGGGCTGACGATCATCGATTCGAGCATCTGCGTCGCAACGACAACCGGCTTGCCGAGTGCGCGCGCCATCGCGACGATGCGCTTTTGCGCCGGCGGCACCTGCTGCGGCGGCAGTTCGACACCAAGATCGCCGCGTGCCACCATCACCGCATCGGCAAGCTCGAGGATCTCGGCGAGGCGTTCGAGCGCCGCCGGCTTTTCGATCTTGGCGAGCAGCGCCGCCTTGCCGCCGATCAGCGCGCGCGCCTCGGCGACATCCTCGGGGCGCTGGACGAACGACAGCGCGATCCAGTCGACGCCCTGTTCGAGTGCAAAGGTCAGGTCCTGGCGATCCTTGGGCGTCAGCGCCGGCAGCGGCACGACGACATCGGGGACGTTGACGCCCTTGTTGTCGGAAATCTTGCCGCCGACCTCGACGCTGCAGTCGATCGCGTCGGGACCGACCTTTTTCACCCGCAGCACCAGCTTGCCGTCGTCGACGAGCAGCCGCGCGCCGGGGGCGAGCGCTGCGAACAATTCCTTGTGCGGCAGGCAGACGCGCGTCGCATCGCCCGGCGCCGGGTCGCGATCGAGGCGGAAGGCCTGGCCGTTGACGAGCTCTGCCGCGCCATCGGCAAAGCGGCCGACGCGCAGCTTCGGCCCTTGCAGGTCGGCAAGGATGGTCAGCGGCTTGCCGGCGCTTTTCTCGACGGCGCGGATGGCAGCGATCAGTGCGGCTTTTTCGGCCTGGGTGCCGTGGCTCATGTTGACGCGGAAGGCATCGGCGCCGGCGGCGAGCAGCGCGGCGATGACGCTTTCGGTTTTCGATGCCGGGCCGAGGGTGGCAAGCACCTTGACCCGGCGGCCGCGCGGTTCGAGATGTCGGCTCATCAAATGATTCCCGGTCGGTTGGTCGGCGTCGCCCCATAGCCGCCATCGGCCGCCATTGCCATTGGAGAAGCACGATGTCCGAACTCTTTACCGACGATGCCACCCGCGACCGCATCGAGGCGGCCGCGTTTCGCCGCCTCGTCCGCCACCTGCAGGCGCGCAGCGATGTGCAGAATGTCGACCTGATGGGGGTCGGCGGATTCTGCCGCAACTGCCTCGGCGACTGGCTGCACGAGGCCGCCGCCGACGCCGGGGTGCAGCTGGAGCACGCCGACGCGCGCACCCATGTCTATGGCATGCACCAGGCCGACTGGAAGAAACAGCACCAGAGCGAGGCGACGCCGAAGCAGCTGGCACGCATGGCCGGGTCGCTGGAACGCAACAAGGCGGCGGGGCTCTAACCGGCCGGCGCCGGCCTTGCCGGAAGGCTGCGGAAGATCAGCCAGCTGCCGATCGCGTAGATGGCAAGGTTGACCGCGGCGAAGATGCCCCAGAACTGCAGCGGTGGCATCGCGGCGACAAGGCCGAAGCGCGGGTTGACGGCGAATTGCGAAACCCCGGCCATGACAAGGCCGAGATAGCTGAAGCCCATGTCGATGCGGTGACGGCGCAGCCATGGCGCTGCGCCGGTCTGCCGCCAGCGCCGGATCGCCCATAATCCCATCGCCAGCGAATAGAGGCTGACGATGGCAAAGACATGGAAGATGCCGAAGCCGAGGCGGTAGGTGGTGAGCGCGCCGAAATTGACCGCCAGCATCGCGGCACCATAGGCCCAGCCGATGCGCCGGTGGCGCGTGGTGCCCTTTGGCAAGGCCAGCTGCGCTACGCCGATGACGAGGGCGAGGCCGGCCGCGACGAAGTGCAGCCAGAGCAGCGGTGTCAGGTTGGCGAACATGGATCTCCCCGGGATTGCGGTGTGGACGCCGGTGTTTCGCGGGCATGCGGGTCTTGCCTCAAGCGTGTTTTCGCCTAGCTTGCGTGCTGTTTCGTCAAATCGACCGAGTGCAGGATCGACGCTTCGTGAAATTGCGCGCCGCCGCGACCCGGCTACCGAACATCGCCGCCCAGCCACCGTTGCTGATCGGCATTGTCGCCGTGCTTCTGTGCGTGCTGGCGTCGCCGTTCGGCACGGCGGCGCTACCGGTGCCGGAACGGCTGGTGTTCTGGACGCTGCTGATCGGCATCAACATCGCCAAATGGCAGCTCTGGTACCGGCACCTCGCCGATCGGGCCGGCCCGGGCTGGCAGGCGGCGCTGCTGATGGTCGTCGCCGGCGCGATCCTGCTCAACGCCACGCTGCCGCTGGAGCTTGAACTGGCGTTTCGCCTCGTCGGCCTCACGGTGGCAATCCCCTGGGCGCCGACGTTTGTGTCGGCGCTGATGGTATCGCTTGCCATCGGCGCCGGCATCGCCGTGGCGCGCCAGCGCCCCGACGCGGCTGCCGACGCGGTTACCGACAATACGGCGGCGCCGGGCCAGCGCGTCGCAATCGTTTCGGGCGGTCTTGCCGCGCGCGCCGGCCTGCCCGATCTCGGCGCTGTCCGGGCCGTCTTGGCCGAGGATCATTATCTCCGGCTGCGGCTCGACGATGGCCGCACGCCGCTGGTGCTGTATCGTTTCGGCGACGCGCTGTGCGAACTGGCAGTGATCGACGGCGAACGGGTGCATCGCGGCGCCTGGGTGGCTGCAGCAGCGGTGACCGGCGCGGTGCGCGATGGCCGGCGCTGGCGGCTGGTGCTTGCCGATGGCACCACGGCGCCGGTCAGCCCGTCGTTCGTCGCCGCGGTGCGGGCGCGCGGCTGGCTGGCGCGGCCGCGCGACACGGCTTGAAATACGGCACGCGTCCGTCCACTAACGGCACCGACCCGGGGCGACCGAATGGCAGCCCCGCCAGCCACGGAGCCCCCATGAACGAGAATGTTTCCGCCGAGCAGCTGCGCCTGTTCATCGAGCGCATCGAGACGCTGGAAGAAGAAAAGAAGGGCATCGCCGACGACATCAAGGATGTCTATGCCGAGGCCAAGGGCACCGGTTTCGACACCAAGACGATGAAGGCCATCGTGCGGCTGCGCAAGATGGAAGCGGCGGCGCGGCAGGAGGCCGAGGCGCTGCTCGATACCTACAAGACCGCATTGGGGCTGGTGGACTAGGCTCCCCTAACTTTGAAGGGAGGGGCTGGGGGTGGGTGGGTGCCGCATGGTACCGTCCCAGCCGCCCGAGTCACCCACCGCCGACCCCTCCCTTGCAGGGAGGGGAGTAGAGAAAGAGGAACGGCAATGCATATCTACGGCAGCAAGCTATCCCCCTTCGTCATGCGGCCGGTGCTCGCCGCGCGCGCCAAGGGCCACGACCTCGAGCCCGAGGATTTCGAAGGCGGCATCAAGTGCGATGCCTATCGCGCGCTGTCGCCGATCGCCAAGATGCCGCTGCTCGTCGACGGCGATTTCGCGCTGCCCGAAAGCCAGCCGATCACCGACTATCTCGACCGCATGCTGAGCGGCCCCAAGCTGGCGCCCGAGGATCCGCAGGCGGCAGCGCGCACCCGGCTGATCGTCCGCATCGCCGATATCTATCTGGTGCCGAGCCTGACCGGCATCTTCCGCGGCCGCGAAAACCCCGAAGGCGTGCCGGCGGCGCTCGCCGGGCTGGCTGACGCAATGGGTTACATCGAGCACTACCGCGATGCGGGGGACGAATTCGTCGTCGGCGATGCGTTCAGCGTCGCCGATGCAACCCTGATCCCGCTGTTCTTCTTCCTCGACGTCTTCAACAAGTCGCTGGGCACCGGCAAGCTCGTCGCCGATCGGCCGGGGCTGGCGGCGTGGTGGGCGCGTGCCAAGGCGTCGGAACAGGGCAGCCGCTGCGTTGCCGAACAATCGGCGGCGCTGAAGGCCGTGAGCTAAACCTCTCCCCTCCCTTTCAAGGGAGGGGTCGGGGGGAGGGTGCCTCCGTGCCGCGCAGCGCAGGCTTGGTGGCAAAAAACCACCCCCCCGCCCCCACCCCTGCCGGGGGGGGGGGGAGCGGCCCCCCCCAGCCCCCGCGAAAAAGCACCACCACAAAGGGG
>JANOCM010000472.1:0-2256 GCA_031412175.1 Alphaproteobacteria bacterium | reverse complement strand
GGCGTCGCCCATTTGCCGAATTGCTGCTCCAGCCGGCGGACAGCTTCGGACAGGGCGGCAAGGCGATCGGTGTCGGCGGGCACCTTGACGAGATAGGGCACGACCGGCTCGTCATCGCTCTTCGCCGCCGCGCCGTAGCGGTTGACCAGCGCATCGCCCCAGAACACCGCTAGCGACGTCGGCACCGACGCCTCGCCGGTGCGGCAATCCCAGCCGCGCAGCGCGGCGATCGGCCCGGCAAGGCGGCTGCGCTGTAGATCGGCGGCGGGCAGGCGGTCGTACGCCGCCAGCAGGGTCGGCACGAGATCGGAAAAAGCCGGCAACCACGGGTCATAGGCCGCCGCCAACAGGCTGTCGGCGGTGAATTTCGGCGTCGCGTCGAGCACGCGGATGGCGTGCGGGGTGCGCGGGTTGGCGTCGATCTGCGCCATATACGCCGGGAAGTCGGCCGCTTTCGGACTGTCGGCGCCGGCGGCGTGCCAGGGCGAATCGTTGACGTTCATGATCCAGCCGTTCTTCGGCGTGATGACGGTCGGCAGCTCCGCGAGCGGGGTTTCGCCGGCCCAAGCTGTCGCCGGGTCGCTGCCGTCGACGGGTTTGGTATAGTCGAAGCGCGGGTCGCGTTTCGGCACGAATTGCGGGTGAAGATAGGCGATTTCGCCCTTGCGGTCGGCGAGGATGGTATTGTTGGTCGAATTGGCGCGCAGTTCGCCGACCTTAACATAGCTGGCGATGTCGCTGGCGCGGGTGCGCAGCCAGCTTTGCTGGAGCGCCGCCACCGGCTTGTCCATCAGCGCCACGCTGATCCACTGGCCGTTCTCGCTGCGCACCACCGGGCCGTGAACGGTGCGCCAGGTGGTGAAGTTGCGCGTCTTCATCGCGCCGGCGGCGTCGCGGTACGGCACGGCGATCACCTTCACCGTCACCGGCTTCCATTCGTTGCCGAACTTGTATTCGATGCGCCCGGCGACGCTGCGGGTGGTCTCGGCGAATTCGTCGACGACATCGGCGACGCTCGTCGGGTGCATCCAGCCGATGTCGCGGTTGAAGCCCTGATAAGTGAAGAACTGCCCCCAGGTCGAGGCGCCATAGACATCATGGCCGGCGTCGCTCGTCACCTGCGCTTCGGAGCGGAAGAAGAAGCTGGTGTGCGGGTTGATCAGCAGCAGCGCATGGCCATTGGCGCTGTGCGACGGCGCGATGGCGATGCCATTGGAGCCGGCGGGTTCGGGGCGCTCCCGGCCGGTGTCGATATCGTTGAGCGCCAGCGGCGTGCCGCCATAAAAGCTCGCCAGCCGGCTGAGCGAGATGCCGGCGATGTCGCCGCCGATGCTGCCTTCGCTGAAGGCCAGCGCCATCCAGGGTTCGAAGTGCCGGATCACCCGCGGCGTCACTGCGGGATGCTTGGCGAGATAATAGTTCAGCGCATCGGCCCAAGCGACCATCAGCGATTTGAGCCACGCCGGACTGGTGGCGTACTGGCGCTGCAAATCGGCGGGATCGATGAACAGCTTCATCCGCAGGTCCTGCCAGATCGCGGATTCGCCCTCGGCCTCCGCCAGCCGGCCGAGCGCGTTGATGAAATTGGTTTCGACGCGCGGGAAATCATCCTCGGCCTGGGCATAGATCATGCCGAACACCGCATCGGCGTCGGATTTCCCGTGAATATGCGCGATGCCCCAATCGTCGCGGGTGATCGTCACCCGCGCCGCCTGCGCCTGCCAGCGCGCCGGGTCGTCGGCAGCCAGCACCGGCGTGGCAACAAGGAGCGCGAGGAGCAGGGCTTTCATGGCCACAGGGCTATCGGGCCGCCGCGGTTCAGGCAAGCGCCGGGCGCTTGAGCAGCACGACGCCGACAAGGCTCGCCGTCGCTGCCGCCGCCAGATAGGCGCCGACCCAGCCGAGACCGCCGCGATCGGCGAGCGCCTGCGCCAGCACCGGCGCCAGCCCGCCGCCGAGGATGCCGCCCAGGTTGAACGCCATCGACGCGCCGGTATAGCGCACCCGCGCCGGGAACAGCCCTGGCAGCCAGGCTCCCAAGGGTCCGTAGACGAAGCCCATCACGAACAGCCCCAGCGACAGGAAAACCCCGACCAGCAGCAGCGAGCCGCTACCGAACAACGGCGCCAGCAAGCCACCGACGCCGATCGCGGCGATGCAACCGGCGATCAGCACGGCACGGGGGCTGAAGCGGTCCGACAGCCAGCCCGACAGCAATATGCCCGCCGCCAAGAACAGGATCGCGACCAGCTGGAC
>JANOCM010000471.1:0-3719 GCA_031412175.1 Alphaproteobacteria bacterium | reverse complement strand
GAGTACCGATTCGGCACAGGCGACGCGCGACAATGTGGCGAAGGAAATCAACAAATACACCGGGCTGACCGGCGTCACCGCCAGCGACAACGGCAAGGGCGGGCTCGAGCTGACCGCTGCCGATGGCCGCAACGTCGCGGTGGCGTTCGAAACCTCGACGGGTGTGACGGCGGTCAGCCCGGTGTATTTGTTGATTTCCTTCGCCACATTGTCGCGCGTCGCCTGTGCCGAATCGGTACTCAGCAGCGTGATGTCGATGGTGACGCCATTGATGCCGAGCTGCTTGGTGCCTTCGTTGGCCAGCGCGACGACCGTGGTGACGGTGCCGTCGATGGTCAGCGCGTCGGCCTTGGCCGTGACACCGGTTTCGGCCGACGACGCATTGATCGCGGCGGCGATGGCGATGGCGGAGCCTTCCTTCTTGCTCGATGCCACCGTCGTGTCCGACGTGGTGTCGTCGTCAGCGGTGCTGGCGCGAATGGCGATGCCGTTGATCTTGAGGTCACCCGAGTTCAAGGTCAGCGCGGTTGCGGCCGTCGTCGCCACGGCGCGGCTGTCGGTTGTCGCCGCCGAAACGCCGCGGGCATAGGTGCCGGCCTGCAGGCCGGACCGCGAGATGCGCCCCGAGGTCGTCGAGCCGATTTCGACCGGATTGCCGTTGTTGGACACAAGGTTGTAGCTGCCCGACTGGGCGCCGACCTTGACGCCGGTGGCGGCCGCAGTGACCGTCGCCAGCGACACGACGATGTTGCGGCCATCGGCCGCCTCCAGCCGCACACCGGCGAGATCGTCGCCGGTATCGATGGCGCGCACCCCCGTCTGCCCCGAAATCGCGTTGATCGCATCGGCGACGAGCGTGCGGTTGGCGGCGTTGCTCGTCGTCGTGGTGATCGACGCCGTCGCCTGGCCGTTGATGGTGATCGTGCCGGTCAGGGCCGCCGCGGTCTGGGCGCTGCCGGTCATCACCGTCTTGCCGACGACCGCCGAAACGCCGGTCTGGGCGCTGGCGCGGTTGATCGCTGCTGCCTTGGCAACCGCCGACGCCGCCTTCTCCGACGACGAGACATTGTCGTCATCGGCCGACGAGGCGCCGATGGTGACGCCGTTGATGACGAGATCGGAGGCAACCAGCGACTGGTTGGCCGACAGGTTTGCCGCCGTCGCTTCGAACGCGCCCGTTGCCGACAGCGCGGCGCTGGCGCCGGTGCCGAGATCGGTGGCGCGCGCCGAGCCGATGTTGAGCTTCACCGTTTCGCCGGCGCGGCTGCCCGTCTGCAGCAGCACCGCCTTGGCCGAGCCGTCGAGCAGCTTGATGCCGTTGAAGTTGGTGCGCGCGCCGACATTGTCGATTTCGCTGGTCAGCTGCTTGACTTCGGCCTGCAGCGCCAGGCGATCGTCGCCGGTCACCGTGCCGTTGCTCGCCTGCACCGCGAGTTCGCGCATGCGCTGCAGCATGTTGGTGACTTCGCCCATCGCGCTTTCCGCCGTCTGCGCCAAGCTGATCCCGTCGTTGGCATTGCGGATGGCCACCGCCAGCCCACGGACATCGGCGGTCATGCGCTGCGAAATGGCGAGGCCGGCGGCATCGTCCTTGGCCGAATTGATGCGCTGGCCGGTCGACAGCCGCTCCATCGCCATCGACAGGCCCATCTGCGAGGTGCGCTGGCCATTCTGGGCGGTCAGCGCCGAAAGATTGGTATTGATCACCGTCATGATTGAACTCCCGGTTCGGTTCCCCGGCTTCCGTGGGGTCACGGGGCGCCGTGAACCCGATATCGGCATGGTTGCCGATTGTTTTACGCCTGGGGCCGATTTGCCCCTATGAGGGCGCGATGACCGACAGTTTTCCCCTGCACCTCGTTGGGCTGCCCTTTGCCCTGCTCTACCGCGACACCCACCTTGTCATCATCGACAAGCCCGCCGGGCTGGCGGTGCATCCCGGGCCGCAGACGCCCGACAGCCTCGAAGATTTCCTCCCCGACCTCGCGTTCGGCAACCAGCGGCTGCCGATCATCTCGCACCGGCTCGATCGCGACACATCGGGCTGCCTGATCGTCGCGCGCCACCCCAAGGCGGTGAAGCGCGTTTCGGCGCTGTTCGAGGCCGGCCAGGTCAAGAAAGTCTATTGGGCGGTGCTCGAAAGCCTGCCCGAGGCCGACAGCGGCACCGTCGACGCGCCGCTGTTCAAGATTTCCAGCGCCGAGGCCGGCTGGCGGATGATCGTCGATCGCCGCGGCAAGCGCGCGGTCACGCACTGGCAGGTCATCGACCGCGCCGCGAAACTCGTCGAGTTCCGCCCCGAAACCGGCCGCACCCACCAGTTGCGCGTCCATGCCGCGTCGCTGGGCCACCCGATCCTCGGCGATCCGGTCTATGGCGCCGGGGCAGGTCCGATGCGCCTCCACGCCCGCGCGCTCAGCCTGCCCTATGACGAAGCCGCACCGCTGACCGTCACCGCCCCCCTGCCCGGCGACTGGCCGTCGCAGGCGCTGTTTTCACCCGCCAACGGCGCCAGCCTGCCCGGCGCTGCCGCTTGATCCGCCGGGTCGCGCCGTTGCTGCTGTGGCTGGCGCTCGGCGGCGCCGGCGCGCTGCCGCGCTGGTCGCCGGCGCAGGTCGCGCAGTTACAGAGCTGGCTCGCCGCCATGCCCGGCGACGCGCTGCCCGGCCTGTCCGACGCTGGCCCGGTGCTCGCCGGGATCGTCGCCAGCGGTGACGCGCAGGCGATCGATGCCGCCGCGACGGGCACGGCCGTGCGGGTGCTCGAGGCCGAATACAATGGCTGCTGCCACGCGGCGTTGCGCAAGGGCTGGCTGATGCCGCCGCCGACGCGACCCGATGCGGCAATCGCGGTCGCCGACGCCATCGCCGGCGACAGCCTGCCGGCGCTGTTCGCCGCGGCGCGGCCCTCACACCCGCTCTACACGGGGCTGCGCGCCGCCTATGCGACCGAGGCCGACCCGGCGCGCCGCGCCACCATCGCCGCCAACATGGACCGCTGGCGCTGGATGCCGCGCGACCTTGGGGCCCGCTATCTGCTCGTCAACGCCGCGGCGTTCGAGGCGACATTATGGGACTCCGCTGCGCCGGCCGGCCGCTGGATCGTCGTCGTCGGCAAGACCCGCACCCCGACGCCGGTGTTCGCCGCGACCGTAACCGGGGTGAACTTCAACCCGTGGTGGGAAATCCCCGCCAGCATCGTCCGGGAAAGCGTCGGCGCGATGTTGCGCAAGCGTCCGGCGGTAGCGGCGCAGCGCGGTTACGTGCTCGACAATGGCCGCTACCGGCAGAAACCCGGCCCGGCCAATTCGCTCGGCCGGATGAAGCTCGTGATGCCCAACCCCCACGCGATCTTCCTCCACGACACGCCAAGCCAGGGGCTGTTTGCCGCCAAAGTCCGCGCCTACAGCCACGGCTGCGTCCGCGTCGGCGATGCGCTCGGGCTGGCGTCGACGCTGATCGAACAGGATCGCACCGCCGTCGATGACATGGTCGCGACGCGGGAGACCCAGACGGTGCCGCTGCCGCAGCCGATCCCGGTCTACATCACCTATTTCACCGCGGAGGCGGCCCCCGGCGCACCGCTGCGGCTGTTCCCCGACGTCTATCGCCGCGATGCTGCCCCGGCGGGGGCGCCGCCCGAGGATCCGCGCTGCGCCGCGTAGCTATTTGCCCCGCGTGCCACGCTGCTGAAATCCGACGAAATCATCATAGCGATCC
>JANOCM010000470.1:0-6994 GCA_031412175.1 Alphaproteobacteria bacterium | reverse complement strand
GATCGGGTGGAAGTGCGGATCTGACCGCGCACGCCCGCGACCACACCGCGCGTTGACCGGGCGCCGGGACACGGCGAGGAGGGCGCCATGACGACCCTTATCCCGCTGCTCGGTGACCAATTGTCCGCCAGCCTGGCCGCGCTGCGCTGCGTCGACCCGGCGGGCAGCGTCGTGCTGATGATGGAGGTTGCGGCAGAAGCGACCTATGTGCGCCACCACAAGAAGAAGATCGCCTTTATCTTCAGTGCCATGCGCCATTTCGCCGATGAACTGCGCGCCGCCGGCTGGGTGGTGGATTATGTGACGCTCGACGATCCGGCCAATGGCCAGGATTTCGAGGCCGAGGTCGCCCGGGCCGCCACGCGCCACGCCGCGACCCGGATCGTCACGGTGGAGGCCGGCGAATGGCGGGTGCTCGACGCCCAGCAGCGCTGGGGCGCGCTGACCGGGCTGCCGTGTACCATTTTGCCCGACGATCGCTTCCTCAACGCTCGCGCCGACTTCGCCGACTGGGCGCGGGATCGCAAACGCTTTGTCATGGAGGATTTCTACCGGCTGATGCGCCGCCATACCGGCATATTGATGGACGGCATCGCGCCGGCCGGCGGCCAGTGGAATTTCGACGCTGACAACCGCAAGCCGCCGGCCAGGGGCATCGCCTATCCGCCACCGCCGGCCTTTGCCCCCGATGCGGTTACGGACGGCGTGCTGGCACTGGTGGCGGCGCGGTTCGGCGATCATTTCGGCGACCTGCTGCCGTTTTCGCACCCTGTCACCCGCACGCAGGCGCTGGCGGCGCTCGCCGATTTCATCGCCAATCGCCTGCCGCGTTTCGGCGATTTCCAGGATGCGATGGTCGCCGGCGAGGACCATCTGTTCCACAGCCAGCTGTCGGCGGCGCTCAACTGTGGCCTGTTGTTGCCGCTGGAGGTCTGCCAGGCCGCCGAGGCGGCGTATCGCGCCGGCGCCGTGCCGATCAACGCTGCCGAAGGCTTCATCCGCCAGATCCTCGGCTGGCGCGAATATGTCCGCGGCATCCACTGGATCGCCGGGCCGGACTATGTGGCGCGCAACCACCTCGCCGCGACGCGCGATCTGCCGGCGTTCTACTGGACCGGCGACACCGACATGCGCTGCCTGGCGCAGGCCGTCGGCGCGACGCGGCGCCATGCCCATGCCCATCATATCCAGCGGCTGATGGTGCTCGGCAATTTCGCCATGCTGGTCGGCACCGATCCGCTGCAGGTCCACGAATGGTTCCTCGCCGTCTACGACGACGCCTATGAATGGGTGGAAACGCCCAATGTCATCGGCATGAGCCAGTTCGCCGACGGTGGCCTGATGGGATCGAAACCCTATGCCGCCGGCGGCGCCTATATCAACCGCATGTCGGATTATTGCGGCAAGTGCCGGTTCAACGTGAAGCAGCGCACCGGCGCCGACGCCTGCCCGTTCAACAGCCTGTACTGGGATTTCCTGGCGCGCAACCGCGACACGCTGGGTGGCAACCACCGGCTGCTGCGCATGTACGACGGCTGGGACCGGTTCGAAGCGAGCGAGCAGGCGGCGATCCGGGCGCAGGTCGCGGGGTTCCTGGCGGCACTGCCGGGAAAGGCCGAGGGCTATTGAGCGCGGATGGGTTGGGCTACACCCGGCGGCGATGACCGCCGTCACCCGCCTGTCGCTGACCGATTTCCGATCCTATGCCGGTGCCGCCATCAGCGCCGCGCCCGGCGCCGTCGTCATCACCGGCGACAATGGCGCCGGCAAGACCAATATCCTCGATGCGCTGTCGCTGCTCGGCCCTGGGCGGGGGTTGCGCGGCGCAGCGCTGTCGGACGCAGCGCGCGCGCACGGCCCCGGCGGCTGGAGCATCGCCGCGACACTGGCGGCGGCGGGGGGCGATGTCGAGATCGGGACCGGGACCAGCGCGCAGGCCCCCGAACGCCGGATCGTGCGCATCAACGGCGTCGCGGCAACGGCGGCGGCGATGGGCGAATGGCTGGCGCTGGTCTGGCTGACGCCGGCGATGGACCGCATCTTTGCCGATACACCGGCGGCACGGCGGCGCTTCCTCGACCGACTGGTGCTGGCGCTGCACCCCGGCCATGCCCATCAAAGCATCCGCTACGACGCCGCGATGCGCGCCCGCACCCGGCTGCTGACCGGCGAGGCGTCGCCCGACCCGCACTGGTTGTCGGCGCTCGAACTGGCGATGGCCGAACATGGCGCCGCCATCGCCGCTGCCCGCGCCGAGACCGTGGCAGCGTTGGCAGCACAACTGGCGCTGGCGCCCGCCGGACCATTCGCGCGCCCGCGGATTGCGCTTGGCGGCGGCGAGATCGGCGCGGATTTCGCGAGCCTTTTGGCGCGGGGGCGCCCTGCCGATGCCACGGCCGGCCGCGCGCTGCTGGGCCCGCACCGCAGCGACCTCGTCGTCAGCCATGCCGCCAAGGGCGAGCCCGCGGCACGCGGATCGACCGGTGAGCAAAAGGCGCTGCTGATCGCCATTGTCCTCGCCCTTGCCGAACTGGTGGCGGCGCGCACCGGCCGGCCACCGCTGCTGCTGCTCGACGAGATCGCCGCGCATCTCGATGCCAGCCGCCGCGCCGCCTTGTTCGACCGGCTGGCGGCGACCGGATCGCAGGTGTGGATGACCGGCACCGATCCGGCGCTGTTCGCTGCGGTGGGCGCCGGTGCGACTCGACTAAGCGTCGCCGCAGGCGTGGTGTCGCCGGGCTGACGCGCGCCGGCGGCGAAACTCAGGCAACGACGCTGGCTGTCCGCCGCCGGCGTGCCGCGTTGCCAACAACGCCAAAGCCCAACACCAGCATTGCCCAGGCGGCAGGTTCGGGCACGCCGCCGACGACCACCGGGATCAACTCGACCGAAATGTTGTCGATCGACCAGCGATTGGCCGGTGGATCGCGCGTATCGAGAAAGCTGAATTTCAGCAGCGACGCCGAGCCGGTTGCAACCTGGGTGAAGCTGTAGGTCGCGGTCGGCAGCGTGGCGACATTGGCGAAGCTGTTCAACGCCACCCCATTGAATTCGGCGGAAAAGGCGTTGTTCGGCGTCAGCAGATTGGCGACGTGCCGCAGATCGAAGCTGATGGCATAGCGCGACCCGGCAACGGTCGCGATCGACTGCTCGATGCCGCCCACGGCGTTCGGCGAGAACCGCGCACCGAAATTGCCCGCCAACGCATCGGCGGCATTGATATTGGTCTGGCCGGCGGCGCCAAAGCGTACCCAGCCGCTGAAGGTGCCGGTTTCAAACCCGCCATTGGTCACCAGTTGGACCGCGGCCGCAGGCGAAGCCATGGCAAATGCCAGCGACAAAGCACTAGCTGATCTAATAGAGCGAATCATGATGGTCCCCCAACCCGTTGGGAAATCGATAACAACGATCTGTGATGAATTAATGACTAGTTGAGGCTTCTCGGGAAGCTCGGCAAAGCTGCGCAATGCCGCGTCCGATGCTCGCCTCGCTCCCCCACGCCGCGCTGGCCTTTGCCGCAGCGGCGATCTGGTCGGCCCTGGCCTTTGCCCTGCTGCGCGCCGCCGGCCCGGTATGGAGCCTCTACACCCCCGCGACGTGCCTCGGCACGCACTGCTTCTGCGAAGCGCCGCGCACCGGTGCCTTGCTGCTGCAACCCGCCAACACGATCTCCAGCCTGGCGTTCATCGGCGTCGGCGCCTGGATCATGCTCGACGGCGTCAACGCCCGCCACCGCGCGCTCGGCATCGTGCCGACCATGGCGATGGGGTTCTGCGCTATCGTCATCGGCATGGGCAGCGTCATGCTGCACGCGACGCTGACGTTGTGGGGGCAGTTCGCCGATGTGCTCGGCATGTACCTGCTCGGCAGCTTCCTGATCGTCTGGGCGCTGCAGCGCGGGCTCGGGCTGGGCGATGCGCCGGCGCTGGCGCTCTATGCCGGGCTCGCCGGCACGCTCATCGCGCTGCTCGCGATCGCACCCGAAACGCGGCGCTGGCTGTTCGCCCTCGTGCTGGTCACCGCCATCGCGCTCGAATGGGGGCTGGCCCGGCCACGGCGGCCCGGCGTCCAGCCGCGCCTGTTCCTCGCCGGCCTCGCCGCCAATGCGCTGGCGTTCGCGCTGTGGATTCCCGACCAGACGCTGGCGCTGTGCGACCCGACCTCCCCACTGCAGGGCCATGCCGCCTGGCACCTGCTCGGCGCCGCCGCGCTTGTGCTGAGCTTTGCCTATTTCCGCAGCGAGCGGCGCGCGTGACGGTGCCAGCGCTTTGCCCTCGCGTGTGCGCGCGCGGGAGTCTATAGCCAGTGGTACAGGCCGCGCTTGTCTCGCGCGGCGGCCAAGGATTCCCGTTTTGAGCGACGAAACCAACCAGCTTCCCGCCGACTATGACGCCGATTCGATCAAGGTGCTGCGCGGGCTCGATGCCGTGCGCAAACGCCCCGGCATGTACATCGGCGATACCGACGACGGCTCGGGCCTGCACCACATGGTCTTCGAAGTCAGCGACAACGCCATCGACGAAGCGCTCGCCGGCTATTGCGATATCATCAACATCGTCCTCAACCCCGATGGCTCGGTCAGCGTCACCGACAATGGCCGCGGCATCCCGACCGGGATCCACAGCGAGGAAGGCGTGTCGGCGGCCGAGGTCATCATGACCCAGCTCCACGCCGGCGGTAAGTTCGAAAACAGCGACGCCAATGCCTACAAGGTCTCCGGCGGCCTGCACGGCGTCGGCGTCTCGGTGGTCAACGCGCTCAGCGAATGGCTCGAGCTGACGATCTGGCGCGACGGCCAGGAGCACTGGATGCGTTTCCGCCACGGCGATGCCGAGGCGCCGCTGAAGATCACCGGCCCGGCGCCGGAAGGCAAGCGCGGCACCATGGTGACGTTCCTGCCGTCGCCCGCCACCTTCAAGATCATCGAGTTCGATTTCGCCAAGCTCGAGCATCGCTTCCGCGAACTCGCCTTCCTCAATTCGGGCGTGCGCCTGCACCTGACCGACGGCCGTCATGCCGAAGGCCAGACGATCGAGCTCTACTACGAAGGTGGTATCGCCGCCTTCGTCCAATATCTCGACAAGTCGAAGACGCCGCTGATCGCGTCGCCGGTCGCCATCCATGGCCAGTCGGGCGATATCGGCATCGATGTCGCGCTCGAATGGAACGACAGCTATTACGAACAGGTCCTCTGCTTCACCAACAACATCCCGCAGCGCGACGGCGGCACCCATCTGGCGGCCTTCCGCGCCGCGCTGACCCGCACGCTCAACAACTATGCCGAAAGCAGCGGCGCGCTGAAGAAGGAAAAGGTCCAGCTGACCGGCGACGACATGCGCGAGGGGCTGACCGCGATCGTGTCGGTCAAGCTGCCCGATCCGAAATTCTCGTCGCAGACCAAGGACAAGCTGGTGTCCTCCGAAGTCCGCCAACCCTTGGAAGCCCTCATCGCCGACAAGCTGGCGATCTGGCTGGAGGAAAATCCCGCCCACGCCCGCACCATCATGGCCAAGATCATCGATGCCGCCGCGGCGCGCGAAGCCGCCAAGAAGGCGCGCGACCTGACACGGCGCAAGGGCGCGCTCGATATCGCCAGCCTGCCCGGCAAGCTCGCCGACTGCCAGGAACGCGACCCGGCCAAGTCCGAACTGTTCCTCGTCGAGGGCGATTCGGCCGGCGGCAGCGCCAAGCAGGGCCGCAACCGCCAGTTCCAGGCGATCCTGCCGCTGCGCGGCAAGATCCTCAACGTCGAGCGCGCGCGCTTCGACCGGATGCTCAGCAGCCGCGAAATCGGCACGATGATCCAGGCGCTCGGCACCGGTATCGGCCGCGACGAGTTCAAGCTCGAAAAGCTGCGCTATCACAAGATCGTCATCATGACCGACGCCGATGTCGATGGCGCGCATATCCGTACGCTGCTGCTGACGTTCTTTTATCGGCAGATGCCCGAGCTCATCAAGAACGGCCATCTCTTCATCGCCCAGCCGCCGCTGTACAAGGTGATGCGCGGCCGCTCGGAGGTCTATCTCAAGGACAATCCGGCGCTCGAGGACTATCTGATCGACGCCGGCCTCGGCGGCCTCGTCCTGCAGACGCCTTCGGGCCCGCGGTCGGAGCGTGACCTGCGATCGGTCGTCGATCACGCCCGCAAGCTGCGCGCGCTGATGGATTATGTGCCGAAGCGTTATCCGGCGCATGTCATCGAGGCGCTGGCGCTGTCGGGCGGGCTCGAGCCCGGCCTTTCGGACGCCGCCGCCCGCGCCGCCGCTACCGCCACCGCCGCCTGGCTGACCCAGGCCGACACCGACAAGGCCAGCTGGACGGCCGAACCCGCGGCCGAAGGCGGTTATCACCTGCGCCGCGACTGGCGCGGCGTCGCCGACCATCACGTCATCGACGCCGGCTTCCTTGCCTCGCCCGAAGCCCCACGCCTGCACGCGCTGGCGATGCAGGAAGCCGCGAGCTATGCCGGCTCGGCGATGCTCGGCGACCGCCGCATCACGCGGCCGTCGGATCTCTTGCAGGCGATCCTCGATTCGGGCCGCAAGGGCCTCAGCGTCCAGCGCTACAAGGGCCTGGGCGAAATGAACGCCGAGCAATTGTGGGAAACGACGCTCGATCCCGCCGCGCGCACGCTGCTGCGCGTCGACGCCGATGAAGCCGACCTCGCCGACGACATCTTCACCAAGCTGATGGGCGATGTCGTCGAACCGCGCCGCGCCTTCATCCAGGACAATGCGCTGAACGTCGCCAACCTCGACGTCTGATCGGGGCTGGTTGCAGGGCCTCCGGCGGCTGGGGCCGTCGGCCCCAGACCCCTTTTTGATGGTTTGGGCGCATCGCGGGACGATCTGGGCTGTCTGGAGTCGACCGCATTTGCGTAATCGCCATCCCCGCGCCGGCGGGTATCCATCGCCGGACCGTGGTCGCGATTAACTTGGTCGGGGCGTGGTACCCCCGCCTGCGCGGGGGTGACGGCAAGTTTCAGCCTTTC
>JANOCM010000469.1:0-2737 GCA_031412175.1 Alphaproteobacteria bacterium | reverse complement strand
GCATAGCGGGTCAGGAAATACTGGACGAGCTCGGCAACATCCTCGCGGCGTTCGGACAGCGATGGCAGCCGCACCGGCACGACATTGAGGCGGTAGTAAAGGTCTTCGCGGAACCGGCCGGCGGCGATTTCGGCGACGAGGTCGCGCGATGTCGCGCTGATGACGCGGACATCGACCCGCACCCAGCGCGAGCCGCCGACGCGCTGGAAAATCTGTTCGGTCAGCACGCGCAGGATCTTGGCCTGCGTCGGCATCGGCATGTCGGCGACATCGTCGAGAAACAATGTGCCGCCATGCGCCTGTTCGAACAGCCCGGAGCGGACGAGGTGCCCGCTTTCCTCGACGCCGAACAGCGCCTCCTCGACGCGCTCGGGGGTCATGCGGGCGGCGCTGACGACGACGAACGGCGAGCTTTCGCGCGGGCTCCACTGGTGCAGCAGCCGCGCCGCCACCGCCTTGCCCGATCCGGCGGCGCCGGTGATCAGCACGCGGCTGCCAGTGGCGGCGACGCGCTTCAGTGTGGCGCGGACGGCGTTGATCTGCGGGCTCGATCCGGTCAGCTCGGTATCGAAGCCGACGCGCTCCTTCAGCGCCTCGAATTCGCGTTTCAGCCGTTCGGTCTCGGTCGCGCGGCGGACGACGAGCAGCAACTGTTCGGATTGAAACGGCTTCTCGATGAAATCATAGGCGCCGCGCTTGATCGCCGCGACCGCCGTCTCGATGTTGCCATGGCCCGAAATCACCACCACCGGCAATGTCGGCTCGCGGCGCTTGATTTCGTCGAGCAATTCGATGCCATCGAGCCGCGAACCCTGCAGCCAGACGTCGAGGACAATCAGCGATGGCCGCCGCTCGGCAAGCGCCGCCAGCGCACCGTCGCTGTCGCCGGCGATCCGCGTGCCATAACCTTCATCGCCGAGCACCCCCGCGATGAGGTCGCGGATATCCGCCTCGTCGTCGACGATCAGGATGTCGAGTGCCATTTAGTTGTTCATCCTAGGCTGACATTTTCAGGGCGGCAGTTTCGATGGCGTCGGCGGCCATGGCGCGTGACAGCCGGGCGCGGGCATAGGCACCGCCGTCGGGGGCGTCGCCCAGTTCCAGCGTGCCGCCATGGTCCTCGATGATTTTCTTGACGATAGCGAGGCCGAGGCCGGTGCCGCGCGCCCGTGTGGTCACATAAGGCTCGGTCAGTCGGTCGCGGCCCTCCGCCGGCAATCCGACGCCGTTGTCGGTGACGGTCAGGGTGACGCGCTCATCGCCATCCTCGATCATGATGTCGATCAGGCCCTCGCGCGCCAATTGCCCCTCACAGGTTTCGCGGTCGATGCGCGCCGTCACCGATTCCGCAGCATTCTTGATCAAATTGGTCAAGGCCCGCGCCAGTTGCTGGCGATCGCAGACCAACGGTGCCGCGCCGCCAACCGCCGAAAAGCGGATGGCCGGATAGGCGACTTCCTGCAGCACCAGCGCCTGGCGGACGATACGCTCGAGGCTTTCAGCGGCGAACACCGGCTTGGGCAGCCGCGCGAAATCCGAAAATTCGTCGACCATGCGGCGAAGATCGCCGACCTGGCGGACGATGGTGCCGGTCAGCACCGCGAACGTATCCGAATCCTCGTTGATCTGGCGGCCGAATTTCTTCTGCAACCGCTCGGCGGCGAGCTGGATCGGCGTCAGCGGATTCTTGATCTCGTGGGCGATACGCCGCGCGACATCGGCCCAGGCGGCGCGGCGCTGGTCGGCAAGCTGTGCCGAGATATCGTCGAAGGTCAGCACGAAGCCGCCATCGGTTTCGTTTTCGGCGGCAATCCGCACCGACAATGTCTGGAACTCGGCGCCGCGGACGATGCGCACCTGTGCCGACGCATCGCCACTCGCTTGCGCTTCCTCGAGCAAGGTCGCCAGTTCCGGCACGACCCGCGCGAGCGGCTGGCCCATCAGCTGGATCTCCGACATTTCGAGCAGCGCCGCCGCCGAGCGGTTGGCGACGCGGATCACGCCCGCCGCCGAAATCGACAGCACGCCTGCCGACACACCGGTGAGCACCGCCTCGGTGAACTGGCGGCGCACGTCGAGCTGCTGGTTAGCGCCGATCAGCGCCTGCTGCTGCGCCTTCAACTGCCCGGTCATCCGGTTGAAAGCGCGCGCCAGCGTGCCGATTTCATCGGGCGACCCACGCACCGGCACGCGCGCATCGAGATCGCCGGCGCCGACCCGCTCCGCCGCCAGCGCCAACCGCGCGATCGGCGCGACGATGCGGTTGGCGAGCCACAGGGCAAACCAGATCGCCACCGCCAGCGTCAGCAGCGAGACCCCCATCAGCACCAGATTGAAGCGCAATTGCATGATCCGCGAGCGTTCGATCAGTGCGCGATATTCGTCGAGGGCCCCCGCCGCCTGCGCCGCGCGTGCCAGTACCGCCGGATCGACCTTGCGTGTCACATAGATGAAGCGATCGGCGCTGGGATCGGTCGCCACCACGGCCTCGATGCGATCGGTGCCCTTGGCAACCGCTACGCCGATGCCGACCTTGGCCTGGCTGAGATCGATGCCGGACAGGCGCCGCGCGATGTCGGTGGCTGGAATTCCGCTGGCGGCGATCGTCGTCAGCCGGCCATCGGCGGCGCGGCTGAATACCGCCGCCTCGGTCAGGTTGCGCGCTTCGACCTGATATTGCAGGCCTTCGCGAAACTGCTGGCTGCCAAGGCCGAACTCGCGTGAATAATTGTCGATA
>JANOCM010000468.1:0-4078 GCA_031412175.1 Alphaproteobacteria bacterium | reverse complement strand
GGCGCAACCGCGAATCCGGCCCGCTGCACGCGCCCGAATTCACCATGATCGAATGGTATCGGACGGATGCGCCCTGGACCGATGTGATGGCGGATGCGGTCGAACTGTGCCGCACGGCGCTGGCCGCGGCCGGGCGCGAGCGGTTGAGCTGGCGCGACCGGACGTGCGATCCTTTCGCCGAGGCCGAACGGCTGACGCTGTGCGACGCCTTCGACCGCCACGCCGGGCTGCGGCTGGATCTGCTCGATGATCGTGACGCGCTTGCCGCGGCCACCGCATCGCTCGGGATTACGGTCGCCGCCGATGACAGCTGGTCCGACCTGTTCAGCAAGATCATCGTGACGCGGATCGAACCGAAACTTGGCCAGGGCCGGCTGACGCTGTTGTGCGAATATCCGATTGCCGAGGCCGCGCTGGCGCGCCCCTGCCCCGGCGACCCCCGCTTTGCCGAACGCTTCGAAATGTACGCCTGCGGCGTCGAGCTCGCCAATGGCTTTGGCGAGCTGACCGACGCCGCCGAGCAGCGCCGGCGCTTCGTCGCCGACATGGACGAAAAGGCGCGGCTGTACGGTGAACGCTATCCGATCGACGAGGAGCTGCTGGCGGCGCTCGCGTTCATGCCACCGGCGAGCGGCGTCGCGCTGGGTTTCGAACGGCTGGCGCTGCTGGCGACAGGTGGCCGCCACATCGACGACATGATCTGGACGCCCTTCCCGGTCTAGTCGAGCATCTGGGGATTGGCTTTCTTCAACGTCGCGCCGGGAATATTGACCGCGGTGATAAGGTCGCGCGGCAGTTGCTGGCCGCGCCAGCCGTGGTTGGCGGCGGGCCCCTGGTTGCCGCGCACGATGTAGGCGGCATGGTCGTCCCAAGCGGCGGTCTTGATCTCTGCCATGCCGACATTGTGGAGGAAGCGGACGTACGACGAATGGGCGCCGTTGGCCGGCGACAGGCTGTAGCCCATGCGCCGCCCGGCAAAACCGACGAGGGCATTGGCAAAGACCAGCGCCTCGGCCTTCCATTCGGAGAGACTATCGACGCCATAACCCGTCACCGGCTTTTCGGTATAGGTGACGACGAACAGGAAGGTGCCGGCGGCTGGCGCTGCCGGGGTGTGGTTGGTGACATAATTGGCAAAATCCGCCGCACGCGCCGCCGCGGCGGTATGCCCCGACGACATGTGATAGCCGAACAGCCCGGTCGGCGTCTGCAACACCACCGCCCGGCACGCCGCGATACTGGGGAACCCCAGTTGTGCGGGATCATAGCCCCAGTGATTTTCCAGCAGTTCCGGCATCGCGCGTCTCCCCCAACCCCCGAATCGCGACATTTTGGCACCGCTGGCGGCGCACCGAAAGATTGTAAATCGTCGGTTCCCCACCCCATGTTGCTGGTGTGACAGCTTCCGCATCCCCCGACTGGCTGATTCCGCACCCGGAGGGCATCTACATCGCCCCCGCCGATGTGTGGATCGACCCGTCGAGCCCGAAACCCGCGGCGCTGGTCACCCACGGCCATGCCGATCACGCCCGTGCCGGCCATGGCAAGGTGCTGGCGACGCGCGAGACGCTGGCGATCATGGATGTGCGCTATGGCGACCAGGCCGGCGGCCAGGGACTGGCCTATGGCGAGACGCTGCGGCTCGGCGATGTGTCGGTGCGTTTCGTTCCCGCCGGTCATGTGCTCGGCTCCGCGCAGATCGTCCTCGAACACAAGGGACAGCGCATCGTCGTGTCGGGCGATTACAAGCGTCGCGCCGATCCGACCTGCGCGGGGTTCGAACCGGTGCCGTGCGATGTCTTTGTCACCGAGGCGACCTTTGGCCTTCCCGTGTTCCGCCATCCCCCGACGCGCGGCGAAACCGACAAGGTGCTGGCGACATTGGCCGCCAATCCCGACCGCTCGGTGCTGGTCGGCGCCTATGCGCTGGGCAAGGCGCAGCGCGTCATCGCCGAACTGCGCGGCGCCGGGCACGACGCGCCGATCTATATCCATGGCGCCTTGCAACGCCTGTGCGACTTGTACGAACGCTTCGGCGTGCGGCTCGGCGACCTGCGCCCGGCGATGGGGCTGAAGCCCGCCGAAATGAAAGGCGCAGTGATCGTCGCGCCGCCATCGGCGCTCGCCGATCGCTGGTCGCGACGGCTGCCCGATCCGATCACCGCCATGGCATCGGGGTGGATGCGCGTCCGCCAGCGCGCCGTGCAGCGCGGGATCGAGCTGCCGCTGATCATCTCCGATCACGCCGATTGGGACGAACTGACCGACACCATCACCGAACTGCGCCCCGGCGAAGTCTGGGTGACCCACGGCCGCGAGGAAGCGCTGGTCCACTGGTGCGGGCTGCATCAGGTGCGGGCGCGGGCGCTCGACCTGGTCGGGCGCGAGGATGACGAGGATTAGGGCATCACGAGGCGATAGTTGTTGCAGATCTCGCGCGGTGACGCTGGCGTGACGGTTTCCCAGGCTTTGGCGAACCAGTCGCGCTGGTACCGCTGTTCCACCCGCCCGGCGCGGTCGCGCAGGCCCAGCCGCAGCAGTGTCAGATACAGGCCCTGGTCGGCACGATCCGGATCGCGGTTCGCCCAGCGCGCCAGCAGCCCCGGCCCGGCGACCGCCGCCGCGGGCGCGCCCATCCGGCACAGGCCGACGGTGATTTCGGACTGGCGGCGCTTCCCGGCCAGCGCGTCCATCAATAGGGGCAGCGCCGGCGGCCCAAGATCGCCGATGCGGCTATAGAGATAGCCCGAATCATCGAGCCAATGTTCCTCGCGCTGCCACTCGAGCCTTTCCGCCCGCCGCGCCTGCGTCGCGCGGGGATACAGCGCCAGGATACGCGGGCCATAGGCGGCGAACTGGTCGTCCGGCAACGCCGCCACGAGCTCGGCGAACAACTCGCCGGCGCCCATCTGGCGCGACCCGACATCAACCGCCGCTTCCAGCGCCGCCATGATCCGCGCGGCATGCGGTCGCAAACGCTCAGGCTGGATACGCAGGATGGCGAAATCATTGCCGTTGAGGCCCTTGCTCAGCGGGTCGGCGATCAGCCGGTCGAGATCGGCGACGGCGATGGCGATGCCGCGCGCCTCGGCCTTGGCGACCAGATCGGCAACAAAGGCCGGATCGCTGCCGACGCGATCGGCCGGCGCGACGCGCCGCAGCCCCAGCGCGGTGGCCAGCACCAGCGCGTCGGAGCGGTAGCGCGACCCGGCATCGTGCAGAGGCCGGAAGCCGGTGCGATAAAAGCCGGCATCGCAATCCCAGCTGGGGCCGCCTGAGTTAAGGAAACACCCCATCACCGGCATCGGAAAGCGTGCCAGCGGCGAGGCAAGGCCGCCGCGCAGGACAAAGCGCCGCCGGTCGGGTGTCGTCACCGTCGTCGTGACCAGCCGCAGCGGCATCCCCGCCCGTGTCGTCTTATCCTGCTCGACCTGAACGGTCACCGCCGGCAACCGCGGCTGTTCGGGCTGCTGCACCATGCAGAACCGCCGTTCCATCGCGCGATCGCGATAGCTGTCACCGGTCTCGTCGTGGAACCAGTTCCGGAAGATGCCGGCGTGGACCATGCCCGGCGCGTCCGCCAGCGTCCGGCAGGCGGCGTCGGCGACCATGCGGTTCGACCGCCAGGCGCGAGCGCCGCCCTTCACATCATAGCTGTAGACGACCGGCAGGGCATAGTTCTGCACCAGCCAGCCATCGGCGACGTCATGCGCCTCGGGGGGCCCCTTGATGCCGACGAGCGCCTGGGCTTTCGGATCGAACGGCACCTTCACCGCAGCGTTGTGGGCGGCGATATCGCGCCCCAGTGCCGCGATCGTCGTCTGGTCGAGCGCTGCGAACGCCGCATAGCCGCCGAACCAGGCGACCGGCAGCAGCAGGTACCAGCGCGACACCCGGCCGAGGATCGCCTCGATACCGGTGCCGATGAAGCCGGCGTTGACGAGCGCCACCGACCAGAAAAACGCTGCCACGAGCATCAGGAAGAAGCCGGTCCACGGCAAGACCTGCAGCAGGAACACCACACCGGTGGCGGCAAAGAACAGGAATGATTTCGGCATTTGCCCCCCGGCGCGCGTCG